>JAISDL010000011.1 GCA_031264825.1 Accumulibacter sp.
ACCAAGTTCGGCTTCTTGACTCCCGCTAACGCTTGAGGTGTTTCTTCTCCTTCTACATGACTTTTTAGAGTCAGGCCCTCCCTTGCCTGGAATCACGTTTCTTTCACGCTAACCTATACCGCCGAGAACGGAGCGGAAACGGTATAGGTTGGGCTGAGCGCAGCGAAGCCCAACGTTTCCGAGGCGGGTTGAAAAATCGGTTACCGGCGGCTTCTCCGCCGCTCACTGATCTGATCCCTGATCCCTGATTCCTGATACCTGATGAGGCCGAAGGCCACGCCTTTCGGTCATTTTTTGTGTTTTTAGTGAACCATTCGAGAATTTTTCTAAATAAAATGGTATAACCCCTTTATTTATTGAAGTTTTTTAATATAATGAGCGCTAGTCAATAGGATGCCGTTCATGGCTGAAGGCAGCGATCTCGAAAAAACTGAGCCTCCATCAGGTCGAAGACTTGAGCAGGCGCGAAGCGACGGACAGGTTCCCCGATCGCATGAAGTCGGGGCATTCCTCATTCTCGCTTCGTCCGCGACGATTTTCTGGGTCGTCGGCCCCTGGATCGCCCACCGCGTCGCGGGTGTCGTCCGTCGCGGGCTGACGCTCGAAGAGTCGCTCGCGCGCAACCCCGACGCGATGCTGATCCGTTTCGCGGACCTCGTCTTCGATACGATGATTTCGCTCTCGCCGCTCTTTTTCGCGCTCCTCCTCGCCGTCTTCGCCCCGCCGTTCATCATGCGGAGCTGGAATTTTTCGATCAAGGTCATCGTGCCCGACCTCGACCGCCTGAATCCGGTCAGCGGGCTGGGGCGCCTGGTCTCGTTGAACGGCCTCGTGCAACTCGTCAAGTCGATCCTCAAAACGCTGCTCGTCGGGGGCATCGCGCTCTGGGTGATCTGGAACGAACGCAGCGACATCTTCGCGCTCTTCGGCCAGTCGATCGGGACGGGTCTCGTGAGCGCGGGGCACCTCATCATCTACAGTTTTTTTGCCATTGTCCTCTCGATCATCCTGATCGTCGCAATCGACGTTCCCTACCAGTTGTGGGCGTACTACGACAAGCTCAAGATGACCAAGGACGAGGTCAAGCAGGAAAACAAGGAAATGGAGGGCAGCCCGGAGGTCAAGGGCAAGATCCGCCAGTTGCAGCGCGAGGTCTCGCGCCGCCGCATGATGAGCGCCGTTCCGTCCGCCGACGTGATCGTGACGAATCCGACGCACTTTTCGGTCGCGTTGAGCTACAAGGCCGGGATGGGGGCGCCGAAGGTCGTCGCGAAGGGTCGGGGAGAAATCGCGCTGAAGATTCGGGAAATCGCGCTGGCGCACAACGTCCCGCTCCTCGAAGCGCCGCCCCTCGCGCGCGCGCTCTACCGTCATACCGAAATCGACCGGGAAGTTCCGTCGACGCTCTACACCGCCGTCGCCGAAGTCCTGGCCTACGTCTATCAGTTGGCGCGGTGGCGGCAAACCGGCGGGAACTATCCCCTGCCGCCGCGTACAATCGCCGTGCCGCCCGAACTCGTCCCGGAGGTCGTGAATGGCTAGCCGCAACGCGGTGATGAACATCCAGAGCCTCCTCGGCCGGATCAGCGTGTCGCAACTCGCGGCGCCGCTCCTGATTCTCCTGATCCTGTCGATGATGGTTCTGCCCCTGCCGGCGTTCATGCTCGACATCTTCTTCACGTTCAACATCGCGATTTCGATCATCGTGATGCTCGCGGCGATCAACGTGACGAAGCCGCTGGAATTTTCCGCGTTCCCGACCGTCCTTCTCGTGACGACGCTGTTGAGGCTTTCGCTCAACGTCGCTTCGACGCGCGTCGTTCTGCTCGAAGGGCATAACGGGTCGGATGCGGCGGGGAAAGTCATCGATGCGTTCGGGAATTTCCTCGTCGGGGGGAATTACGCGATCGGGATCGTCGTTTTTGTGATCCTCGTGATCATCAATTTCGTCGTCATCACGAAGGGCGCGGGGCGCGTCGCCGAAGTCGCCGCGCGCTTCACGCTCGACGCGATGCCGGGCAAACAGATGGCGATCGACGCCGACCTGAACGCCGGACTGATCGGCGAGGACGAGGCGCGCAAGCGCCGCGAGACGATCGCCGAGGAAGCGGATTTCTTCGGGTCGATGGACGGCGCGTCGAAGTTCGTCCGGGGCGACGCCGTCGCCGGAATCCTGATTACCTTCATCAACGTTCTCGGCGGGCTTTTCATCGGCGTGCTCCAGTACGACCTCGACATCGCCACCGCCGCGAGAACCTATACGCTGCTGGCGATCGGCGACGGCTTGGTCGCGCAGATTCCCTCGCTGATCATCTCGATCTCGGCGGGCATGATCGTCACGCGCGTCGGCGAGGCGGAAGACCTGCCGCACCAGTTCCTGAACCAGATGTTCAGCAATCCGATGGTGATGGGCCTGACGGCGGGGATCATCGGCGTTCTCGGCCTCATTCCCGGTATGCCGAACTTCGTTTTCCTCTTCCTCGCCGCCGCCTTCGGGGGGATGGCGTGGCTGATCCAACGGCAGAAAAAAGACACGAAGCCCGTCCCCGTCAAGGTCGCGCCGACGGCGGCGGTCGAATCGCAGGAAGCGAGTTGGTCGGACGTTTCCCCGCTCGACGTCCTCGGCCTCGAAGTCGGCTACCGGCTCATCCCGCTCGTCGACAAATCGCAGGACGGCGAACTGCTCAAGCGCATTCGCGGGATACGGAAGAAATTCGCGCAGGAAGTCGGCTTTTTGATCGCGCCCGTCCACATTCGCGACAACCTCGAACTGAAGCCCAACGCGTACCGGATCCTCCTGAAAGGCGTCGAAGTCGGCCAGGGCGAAGCCTTCCCCGGGCGCTTCCTCGCGATCAACCCCGGGCACGTCGTCGGGAAGCTCCAGGAGGCGGCGACGAAGGACCCGGCCTTCGGCCTCCCCGCTTACTGGGTCGAGGCGTCGATGCGCGAACAGGCGCAGGCCTACGGCTACACCGTCGTCGACGCGAGCACCGTCGTCGCAACACACCTCAACCACCTGATCCTCTCGCACGCGTCCGAACTCCTCGGTCGGCAGGAAACGCAAGCCCTGCTCGACCACCTTGCGAAGGAGATGCCGAAACTCGTCGAAGACTTCGTTCCCAAGTCGGTTCAGATCGGCGTTTTGCAGAAGGTATTGCAAAACCTGCTCGACGAAGGCATCGCGATCCGCGACATGCGGACGATCATCGAAACGCTCGCGGACGCCTCGACGCGCACGCAGGACCCCGAAGCGCTGACCTCGCAAGTGCGCATCGCGCTGGGTCGCTCGATCATCCAGCAACTCTACCCGGCGGGCGCCGAAATGCAGGTCATGTCGCTCGACCCGCAACTCGAGCGCGTCCTGATGCAGGCGATCACCGGCGGCGGCGGCGAGACCGCGAGCATCGAGCCGGGGCTTGCCGACACGCTGATCCGCGAAACCGCCGCCACCGCGCGGCGTCAGGAAGACCTCGGCCTGCCGGCGGTTCTGCTCGTTCCCGGCAATCTGCGCGCGCTGCTCTCGCGATTCCTGCGGCGCGGGATTCCCCAACTCAAGGTGCTTTCCCATAACGAAGTGCCTGAAAACAAACTCATCAAGGTCACCTCGGTCATCGGAGGCAAGGCATGAACGTCAAAAAATTCGTCGCTGCGACCGCAAGAGACGCCCTCTCGAAAGTCAAGGAGCTTTTGGGTCCCGAGGCGATCATTCTTTCCAACCGCACGATTCCCGAAGGCGTCGAAATCATGGCGGTCGCCCCGTCGGAGATGGAAAGAGTCTTTTCGGAAAAAGACCGGACGCGCGTCGAAACGGCGCAAAGCGACGATTACACGGTCAAGATCTCGTCGCCGGCGATCAGCGCGCTCCGCCGGTCGACGACGCCGAGTTCGGCGCTCGTCGACATGGCCTTGCGGAATACCGCGGCGGCCAAAAGCGTCGCGCAAGCCAAGCCGGTTCCGGTCGATCCGCCCGCGTGGGCGCCGCGTCCCGCGCCCGAATTCACCCCGCTTCCGAAGTCGGAAGGTCCCGCCGAGATCGTCCCCGCCGAAGTCCTGAGCGAAATCCGCTCCCTGAGAAAGATCGTCGAACAACACCTCGCGGGGATGGCGTGGGGAGAGACCGCGCGTCTCGAACCCGCGAAGACCGAAATCACACGGCATATGCTCGAAGCGGGTTTTTCGCCGAAATTCGCGCGCGACCTCCTGGTCGGCCTGCCCGCCGACATCGACGTTTCGCGCGCGCGCACCTGGGTTCTGGAGCGGACGAACCGGATGCTCGCGACGCTCGACCCCGAGACCGACATCGTCAATAGAGGCGGCGTCTACGCGCTCGTCGGCCCGACGGGCGTCGGCAAGACGACGACGACCGCCAAGCTCGCCGCGCGCTGCGTCCTGCGGCACGGCGCGGGCAAGGTGACGCTGATCACGACCGACGCGTACCGGATCGGCGCGTACGAGCAGCTCCGCATCTACGGGCGCATCCTCGGCGTCTCGGTCTATCTCGCCAAGGACGTCAAAGAGCTGGAACAGATTCTCAACGACCTTCGCCACAAGCACACGGTGCTCATCGACACGGTCGGGATGAGCCAGAAAGACAAGCGCGTCGAAGAGCAGATCGCGATGTTCGGCCGCGGTGTCCAGCGCCTTCTCCTCCTTTCGGCGACGAGTCGCGGCGATACGCTCGAAGACATCGTGCGCGCGTACTCGGGGCCGGGTCTTGCGGGCTGCATTCTCAGCAAGATCGACGAAGCCGCGGGACTCGCTTCCCCGCTCGACGTCATCATCCGGTCGACGCTGCGCCTCTACTACGTCTCGAACGGCCAGCGCGTTCCCGAAGACCTGCACCTGCCCAACCGCCCCTACCTCCTGCACCGGGCGTTCAAGGACGTGCCCGAGCTTTCGCCGCAGCGCCTCGAAGGCATGGAAACCGGCCTGATGATGGCAGGCGCGGGCTTTGCCAGGGCGGCGGGAGCGCAACATGCCTAGCTTCGACGGCGACCAGGCGGCCGGGCTTCGGCGCCTCCTGGACAGAGAACAGTTGCGCGTGATCACCTTCGCCGCCGGAAGCCCCGGCGTCGGAAAAAGCGTCCTGATCGCCAACCTCGCGGTCCTGATCGCGCGCCTGGGAAAAAGGGTACTGATCCTCGACGAAAATTCGCGCAGGAACATGGCGTCGTGTTTCGGCTTCCACACGCGCGGCGACCTTCAGAACGTCGTCGACAGCGAAAAATCACTCTCCGAAATCCTCCTTTCCGTCGCCGCGAACATTCGCGTCCTTCCCATCGCGCGGAGCATGAAAAAGCTCCGAAAATTCACGCACGAGCAACAAAGCGCCTTCCTCTCGTGCATTTCCAGGCTCGAAGCCTTCGCCGACATCGTCCTCATCGACGCTTCCCCGGATCACGACCTCGGTTTTTCGCCGGTCGGCCTCGCCGCGCACGAAACCGTCGTCGTCATTTCAAAGACCGGCGCGTCGATCACCGACGCGTACTCGTTGATCAAAAAAGTCAGCCTGGGGTACTCACTCCGAAACTTCAGGATTCTGGTCAACAAGGTTTCCGGCCTCGAAGAAGCCGCGACGATCTATAGAAATCTCGAACACGTGACGCGCGCGCGCGCGATCGCCGAACTCAACTTTTCGGGCTACGTCCCGCTCGACGCGCACTTCCAGCAGGCCGCGCGATTCGGGCAGACGATCGCGGAAATGTTCCCCGAAGCGACGGCGACGCACAACTGCCGGGAAATCGCCGAAGAAATGCTCAACTGGCCTGTTTACGCGAACGGATGCGACAGGCTCGAAAAATTCGGCCAACAACTGTTACACTTGAGCCAGTACGTTGAGCCGCTGGCCATTTACGCCTGAAAAAGCCAGTCCCTTGAGCACCTAGCCCTTTACGCCTGAAAATCGAGACACCATGTACAATGCGGCCGGCCAGATTGACAAGGATCAACTGGTCCGGCGTTTTGCACCGCTCGTCAAGCGCATCGCCTACCACCTGATGGGGCGCTTGCCCGCCAGCGTCCAGGCGGACGACCTCGTGCAAAACGGAATGATCGGCCTTCTCGACGCGATCGAGCGTTTCGAGACGGGCTTGGGCGCGCAATTTGAAACCTACGCGTCGCAGCGAATTCGCGGCGCGATGCTCGACGGCCTGCGCGAAAACGACTGGCTGCCGAGGGGTTTACGCCGTGAATTGCGGCGGGTCGAAAGCGCGATTTCGAAATTTGAACAGGAATACGGCCGCGCGCCCGCCGAAACCGAACTCGCCGCGGCGCTTAAAGTCCCGCTCGCCGATTACCAAAAAATGCTCCAGGACGCGCGCGGGCATCAAATCCTCTCGCTCGAAGACCTCGTCGAAAACGAAGGCGACGACTTCTTCGAACGGCACTTCGCCGACGAGGCCGGCGACCCGTCGAAAATTTTCGAAGACGGAAACATGCGGCGCCAGCTCGTCCAAGGGATCGACGAACTCCCCGAACGCGAAAAAATGGCGATGGCGCTCTACTACGAACGGGACTTCAACCTGCGCGAAATCGGCGAAATCATGGGCGTTTCCGAATCGCGCGTTTGCCAACTGCACAGCCAGGCCGTCGCCCGACTGCGCGTCCGAATCCTCGGAGAGGGGGAATCGAAGAAAATAAAGGCGCGTCGAAATGGATAGAATCAGCATCTTTGGTCTCGTTCTCGGCATCACGGCGATCGTCGGAGGCCAGGTCCTCGAAGGCGGAAAAATATCGGGTCTCCTGCAACCGACGGCCTTCCTGATCGTATTCGGCGGAACGCTCGGCGCCGTCATGCTCCAGAACCCCTACGCGACCTTCATGCGCGGCATCCGCATGGCCGCGTGGACGCTCTTCCCGCCCCGCATCGAATCCCGGACGCTCATCCGCGACATCGCGCGCTGGAGCCAGATTTCGCGCCGCGAAGGTCTGCTCGCGCTCGAAAACGCGATGAACGCCGAAAGAGACCCCTTCATTCGCAAGGGACTCCAACTCCTCGTCGACGGCGTCGACCCCGAAAAGATCCGCTCGATCATGGATGTCGAAATCGGCACCTACGAAGGCGAAATGAAGCTCTCGGCGAAAGTCTGGGAATCGGCGGGCGGCTACTCGCCGACGATCGGCATTCTCGGCGCGATCCTCGGCCTGATCCACGTGATGGACAACCTCACCGAACCGTCCAAGCTCGGCGCGGGAATCGCGGTCGCCTTCGTCGCGACGATCTACGGCGTCGGCCTGGCGAACCTCGTCTACCTGCCGATCGCGAACAAACTGAAAACGCATATCGGCCGGATGATCGTCCAGCGCGAAATGATCATCGACGGCCTCATCGGGATCGCCAACGGCGAAAACCCGCGCATCATCGAAAACCGCCTCGCCGGCTACATCTTCTGACCATGAGAAAAAGGCGCGAAGAATCGCACGAAAACCTCGAGCGCTGGCTCGTCTCTTACGCGGATTTCATCACGCTCATGTTCGCGTTCTTCGTCGTCATGTACGCGCTGTCGAGCATCAACGAAGAAAAATACCGTCTGCTCAGCACCTCGCTCGGCACCGCCTTCCGAAACGTCGACTTCGCCCCCGAAGGCACGGTCCCCGTCCCCGTCATCCTCCCGCCGATGCCCGTCATCCCCAAGCCGCCGCCGCCGGACGCCGCGACCGAAGACGCGCAGGCGACCGCGCGCAGGACGCAGCGCCAAAGGATACGCAACGTCGCGGGCGACATCCGCGGCGTCATGGGCGCGCTGATCGAACAAGGCGTCGTCCGCGTCCTCGAAACGGGGCGCGGAATGAGCATCGAAATCAGCGACAGCATCCTCTTCCCGCAAGGTCAGGCCGCGCTCCAGCCGCAGCTCGTCCAGGTCCTGCGGGCGATCGCCGCGCTGCTCGTTTCGACCGACTTCAACATCATCATCGAAGGGCATACCGACAACACGCCGATCAGCACCGCGCAATTCCCCTCGAATTGGGAACTCTCCGCGGTCCGCGCGACGACGGTCCTGCGGCTCTTCGCCGAAACGGGCATCACCCCCGAACGCCTCACCGCGATCGGCTACGCCGACACGCGACCCGTCGAACCCAACCTCCTCGCCGAAGGCCGCGCCAAAAACCGCCGCGTCACGATCCTCGTCGACTCGACCCCGCCGGAAAGAAGCGAAGAAATCGGATTGAATCCACCGGCCGGATAGGGATCAGGGATCAGGAGACAGGAGACAGGGGACAGAAGACAGATCAGTTAGGGCGGCTTCGCCGCCAGAGAAAAATCCACGAGGTGGGCAAGATGCCCACACTCCCAGAGTATAGGTTGGGGTGAGCGGAGCGATGCCCAACGTTCCCCAGCGTGTATAGGTTGGGGTGAGCGCAGCGATGCCCAACACCTCGCTTGCGCGAAGCGCGAGCCACGAATCAGATGTCAGGAATCAAGAACCGCGAAACACGCGAAAACCGCGAAAAAGTAAATACAGACCTTTCGCGTCTTTCGTGTTTTTCGCGGTTGAAATCGGTTTTCATCTGATCCCCTATTCCATCATTCATGCGCCTACGGAATCGTTGGGGTTCGCTGCGCTCACCACCAACCTATACCGCCGCTGGGCACGGCACGCCGTGCCCCTACAAAGACTTTCGCGTTTTTCGCGGTTGAAATCGGTTTTCTTCTGTTTCCTGATACCCGATAGGCGCCTGCGGAATCGTTGGGGTTCGCTGCGCTCACCGCCAACCTATACCGGCGGAGGGTGCGCCGTGCCCCGGCACCATGCCGACACACGACCCTACGCGGCGACGATACGGAACGCGGTGGCTTTG
>JAISDL010000080.1 GCA_031264825.1 Accumulibacter sp.
AGTCTCGCATGTATCCGTAGGCTACTGATGACGGAACATCAGGTTCCTCATCGGGTTGCCCCGATCGGAACAATTACTCAAGCGACCTCACGTCGCACATTCCTGATGCGCCTGCGGAATCGTTGGGCTTCGTTCCTCAGCCCAACCTATACCGCCGAGAACGGAGCGGAAACGCTATAGGTTGGGGTGAGCGCAGCGATGCCCAACGGGAAGACGCCGGATTATCCCGATGAGCTTGTGCTACGCTCTCCCCAACATCCTCACGCAAAGCAAAGACGACACTTCAACTCATTGATTTCAAACAATTTTCCTGAATATCCCACCCACTGAGAAAACCCGCGTTCAAAATCGCGCTTGACATTTCCGGGGAAGCGCCTAGACTTTTTCGTAATTCACTCGCCGTCTGGAAGCGGCAAAACGGGGTCTGGCGAAATGCTCATCTTGCCGATGAAACTGAAACGCTTTCTTTCTCTCTGGGGACCCTTTATCGCTTTCTCTGCGATGGGGTTCTGGTTTGAGGAAATATTGTGGATCTGCGAGATCTGGAGATATGACGTATACCTTTTGCCTTTATTGGTGTTCGGGATACTGCACGTCGCTCTTGCGGCCAAGGTCCTCGTGCAGAGCGGCGCAAGGCTGAAATTTACCGCTTGGGGACTCGCGTTGTCGGTCGCAGGGATTGCCTTCTTCCTTTTCATGAAGTTATGGGTGCTGTTTTTCCTGAGCATCGTTCTCGCGTTTTGGGTGATCGTCCGTTCCGGCGCCAAGCGATCCGCCATCGCGGGCGTCATTCTCGGTCTGTTCATCGGGCAGATCAGTTTCTTTGAAACGGCGTATCAGTTTTTATCCTGGACGATCGCAGGGTTTGTTTGACTGGCAATCCAGGAATTCGTAGCGCAGAAATTTTCACTATGGATGAAGAAGAAAGAAAGCGCCGTCTTCACGCTCGCCCGGCTCGAATCGAGGCTTCCGTATTTATACTGTGCGGCGTTCGCGTTTGCCGCCTGGATGTTTCACTCGCGCCGCAAGCGTTTACTGCGCCCTCAAGGCTTCCTCGTCGAGCCGAGCGAGACCTCTTGCGACGCGGCGGATTGAAGAGCGGACGCTGCCCACTGGTTCAGGCTTTGGCCGGACGCCCTGACCGCCGCGAGCGCCGCGCAATGAACGCTCGGGGGGATGCGGAGCATCAATCGCCCACTCGCCGGTTTTTCCGGTTCTTTCCCCAAAACCGCGCAATTTTCGAGATACGCGTCGACCGAATCGCGGAACGCGGCTTCAAATTCGTCGACGGACTCCCCGTGAAAGACCACGCGGTCGCGGACGCCGATCAATCGCCCGACCAGAATATGGTCGACGGGGTCGTAGTCCATCGACGCGGTATAGTCTTTGTACGCGAGGGAGTTCATGGCGCTTCTCCGATCTCTTTGAGAAATTCGCGCACTTCGAGAACGCGGTAACGCAAGGCCTCGCTGTCCGGGTCCGGGCAATGCACCTGAAGCGCGCGCCCGTCGCGGACGAACGCGACTTTGGCGTCTCCACACTCGGCTACCGCGCATCGCAGCGCGACCAGCAGGGATTCGATTCGTGACCATTTCAGCGACCCATCGACGGGGTCGGCAAAAATTGCCGCGCGTGTTTTTTCGTGTTTTGCAATCATGATGACAAGTCTATCCGATGCTTGCGAAAATGCAAGTCGGAAGGCAGGGATCAGGAATCAGAAGACAAGAACCGCGAAACACGCGAAAAGCGCGAAAAAGTTTTGGGAATACAGACCTTTCGCGCCTTTCGCGGTTGAAATCGGTTTTCATCTGATCCATGATATGCGCATACGGAATCGTTGTGGCTCACACATTCGTTCAGCCCAACCTATACCGCCGAGATGCGCCTGCGGAACGTTGGGGGTAGCAATGCTCACCACCAACCTATGCGTCTTCAGCCCAACCTATACGCTGTGCGGGTCACCCAGGGCGCCGTGCGCGGCGATTCGGTGCCGAGGCGGGCGCGGAGCGCGTCGTGCGCCGGGTTGCGGACGCAGCGGACGGTGCCGACGCCGGGGTCGACGGAGACAGAGCCGCTGCCGGGGTAGGCGTTGCCGCCGGTGGCGGCGGTGGAATCGGCGCCGGCGGTGGCGGAGGCGGCAGGCCGACGAGTTGAACCATGCCTTCGGATACGCGCGAGGTCAGCGGCGTCGCCGAGTCGATCCCTTCCGAATACGAGAGGACGCGATAACTTATCGAGCCGCGCTCGCGCTGGAGGCCGAAGGCGCGGCGGCGGATGATCCGCAGCGCTTCGCCGTCGCCGCCGATGCGGAAACTTTTTGCTCTCAGCGAAAAATGGTAAGTATCGTCGCTGATGATCTGCTCTTCGATTTCCCAGTTCGGCGCGAGCGGGTCGTAAATGAGGTAGGCGATTCCGACGATGGCGGCGGCGAGGCCGATCTGTTCGACCGTGTAGTCGATTTGCGGCGTGACCCTGAGAGATGCGTTCGGCAGCAGGTATTTCCCGCTGCTCGGAAGCTGCCGCGTCGTCGTTCCGCACGCGGCGACGAGGAGGACGATAAGCGCCAATGCGACAAGGCGGCAAGCCCGATCGAAGAATCGCCCCAAGAGTCTTCCTCGCATTTTTCGCCGCCTTTAGATGTAGTTGAAGAGGCTCAAGGTAATGATCTGCGCGAAGGATTTTTGCGCGGCTTCGAGCTGCGTCGACTGCTGGGTAAAGCGCGAGATCGCCTCGATCATGTCGAGGTCGCGGATGCGCGATATTTTGTCCTCATAATGCACGTCGAGGTCCTGCGCGATTTCGTTCAGCGCCTGGAGTTCGTGCATCCTCGT
>JAISDL010000104.1 GCA_031264825.1 Accumulibacter sp.
GACGAGTCGGGCGCCGGTGAGTTCGCTTTGAGCTTTGAGGGCCGGGTCCCCGGTTTTTGCGAAGCGGTTCCAGGGGCAGACGAGTTGGCAGTCGTCGCAGCCGTAGATCCGGTTGCCGAGCGCGCGCCGCAGTTCGACCGGAATCGCGCCGCGCCACTCGATCGTCAGGTAAGAGAGGCATACGCGCGCGTCAACCTCCCCCGATTCGCCGATCGCTCGCGTCGGGCACGTGTCGATACAGCGTCGGCAGCGTCCGCAACGGTTCTCCGACGGAGCGTCGGGCGGGAGCGGCAACGAAGTGTATAGCTCTCCGAGAAAATGCCAGGAACCTTCGCGCGAGACCGACAGGGAATGCTTGCCGCGCCACGCGATCCCGGACCGGCACGCGAACTCGACCTCCATGACCGGCGCGGAATCCGAAAAAGCGCGGTACGCGAAAGGCGCGCCAAGGCCCGAAACGTCGATCTCGCGCCGTATCGCGTCGGCGAGGCTTTGCAGGCGGCGGCGGACGACTTTATGATAATCGCGCCCACGCGCGTAACGCGCAACGGCGGCGACCTCCGGGTCGGTCAGCGCACACTCCTCTTCGGCTACGCTCCTTGCGGGAAGGTAAGGCAGGCGAACCGAGACGACGGAACGAACTTCGGGGAAGAGCTTTTCGGGGAAGAGGCGTAAATCGACGTTTTTCGCCATATAATCCATCCGACCGTGGCAAGCTCGGTCGAGCCACCGAGCGAGCCGCCGTCCGGCGTCACGCCGAATCGCCGCGTCGGATATCCCGACCGCCGAAAACCCGAGATTTACGCCGAATTCCTTGATTTTCACGGCGAGCGCGGCGTAAGCCGGCTTTTCCGATTCGCCCGCCGGTTCCACGGAGAGATTTTTTTGCATAGCCCGCGTCATGATAACTGATTCGACTCCCAAAGCGTTCGCCGCGCGAAAAACCTGCGGATGAGCGAAATGAACGACGTGGCGTCGGCGTCCTTTTTTCTCCGCAACGAAGCCTCGACGCTCGCATTCGGGCGCGCGCTCGCGCCTTTTCTCACTCCCGGAACGGTCGTCTGGCTGCGCGGAAACCTCGGCGCGGGCAAGACGACGGTCGCGCGGGCGATCCTCCGCGCGCTCGGAATCACCGGCGCGGTCAAAAGCCCGACCTACACACTGGTTGAAGTTTATGTAGTTTCGAGTTTATACTTGTATCACCTTGATTTATATCGGTTCAATGCGCCTGAGGAATTTGAGGATGCCGGGCTTGGCGAATACTTCCGAAAAGACGCCGTATGCCTCGTCGAATGGCCTGAAAAAGCGGCGGGCTACCTGCCGTCCGCCGACGTCGAACTTTTCCTCCGTTTTGCGGGAGAATCCCGCGAAGCGCAGCTTTCCATCCGGGGCGAACGGGAGCGCGAATGCCTGATCGCGTTGAAAGCCTTCAAATCAACCGCCGTGCGTTGATCCGCCTCGCCGGCGCGACGCTGACCCTGCTCGTCGCGCCGCGCGGAAACGCCGCCGCGAAAAACGAGATCATCGCCGTTCGCGTCTGGCCGTCCGCCGACTACACGCGCGTGACGATCGAGCACAAAGCGCCGATCAAATTCTCGCAGTTTACGATCGGAGGCCCCGACCGCCTCGTCGTCGATCTCGACAACATCGAGTTCACCAACGTTCTTCAGGGCCTCGACAGCCGGATTTCGCCCAACGACCCGAACATCCGCCTGCTCCGCGCCGGACAGTTCAAACCCGGCGTCGTGCGCCTCGTGATGGAACTCAAAAACCGCGTAAAACCGCAGGTTTTCGTCCTCGCGCCGGTCGGGCGTTACGGCTACCGCCTCGTTCTCGACGTCTACCCGCTCGAACCGCCCGACCCCTTGCTGCAACTGATCAAGGAAAACAATCTCTTGCGCGACGACGAGAAAGAGGTCGCCCAGGCCGAGCCGAAACCCGCGCCGTCCACTTCGGCCAGCCCGACCCGACCCGCCGTCGTGGGCCGCCTCGTCACGATCATGCTCGACCCCGGACACGGCGGCGAAGACCCCGGCGCCATCGGACGCCGGGGAAGTTATGAAAAAAACATCACGCTCGCGGTGGCGAAAATCCTCAAGGCGAAAATCGACGCCGAACCCAATATGCGCGCCGTCCTGACGCGGGATACCGATTACTTCGTCCCCTTGCAGACGCGCGTCCAGAAAGCGCGGCGAATCAACGCCGACCTCTTCGTCTCGATCCACGCCGACGCCTTCGTCCGCCCCGACGCGCGCGGGTCGTCGGTCTTCATCCTCTCCGAAAAGGGCGCGTCGAGTTCGGCCGCGCGCCACCTCGCGCAAAAAGAAAACGAAGCCGACCTGATCGGAGGCGTCAACCTGAGCGCGGCGGACCCCATGCTCGCGCGTACCCTGCTCGACCTCTCGCAAACCGTGACGATCAGCGACAGCCTCAAACTCGGCAAATCGGTGCTCGGCGAAATCGGCAACATCAACGCGCTGCACCGAGGGCGCGTCGAACACGCGGGATTCGCCGTCCTGAAAGCGCCGGACATCCCCTCGATCCTCGTCGAAACCGCGTTCATCTCCAACCCGGAAGAAGAAAGACAACTGAACAGCGAGAGCTACCGGAACAAAATGGCCTCCGCGATCGTTTCCGGCATTCGCAAGTATTTCATCAAGAACCCACCGCCCAAACCGAAACAAAGCTGAGGTTCAGAGGACAGA
>JAISDL010000105.1 GCA_031264825.1 Accumulibacter sp.
TGCTTGGCCGAGGTGGCGGGTTACAGGCATTTGCTCTTTGCGTAATTCATCGCGGCGTCATTGTCGGCGATGATTTTTTGCGCCCAAATCCCGGGTTGTTTCACACTAACCTATACCGCCGCTGGGCACGGCACGCCGTGCTCCTACGAAAACCCGCGAATACGGTAATCCAACCAACTTTCCCCCTGATAAGGGGGAAATGAAGGGGGTTTCGGGATTTCGGCAAGCGTTGGCGTGTTTTCATGCCTTCCAAACCACCCTTATTCCATCATTCATACGTCTGCGGAATCGTTGGGCTTCGTTCCTCAGCCCAACCTATACCGCCATAAGGGCACGGCGCGCCGTGCCCTGTCAGGTATCAGGGATCAGAGGACAGGAATCAGATCAATTACCGGCGGCTTCGCCGCCGGAGAAAGATCGTTGAAACACCGATCGGTTTTCTTCTGTCTCCTGTCTCCTGACATCTGTCTCCTGTTGGGCACGGCGTGCCCCTACAAAAACCCAACGCGCCTCGCGATCGTTGGGGTTCGCTGCGCTCACCCCAAGCTATGCGCGATCTGTCTCCTGTTTCCTGTTTCCTGTCACTTTGACGTCAGCGTCCAGACCCCGTCCCAATTTTTCGGCGGGTCGTCCTTGAGCGCGCGGGCGCGCTCGGCAAAGACGGCGTAGAGTTTGCAGCCGGGGTAGCGCGCGACGAGTTCGGTCAGGGCTTCGAGCGCGCGCGCAAAATCGCCGACGTGGTACAGGGCGCGCGCGCTTTCCCATTCGGCGAGTTCGTCGGCGCGGAGCGCGGCGTCTTCGCGCCGCAACGGGACGAGGACGCCGACGGGGCGTCCCTTGCCCTTGACGCGCAACGTATCCATATACTGGAACGCGAACGCGTCCCCGCAGCATTTCCGCGTCTCTCCGCTGACCGCGACGGGCACGCCGTAGAGTTTGCAAAGCCCTTCCAAGCGTGAAGCCAGGTTCACGTTGTCGCCGATCAGCGTGTAGTTGACCCGGTCGCGCGACCCCATGTTGCCGACGTACGCGGGGCCGGTGTTGACGCCCGCGCCGATGCCGATCTCGACGCCGAATTCCGCGCGCAGTTCGCCGTTCAGTACGCTAAGTGCCTCCTGCATCGCGAGCGCGGCCTCGACGGCTTTGACCGCGTGTTCGCTCACGTCGAGCGGCGCGTTCCAGAACGCCATCAGCGCGTCGCCGATGAACTTGTCGAGCGTTCCGCCGCTTTTGAGGACGAGCGCGGTCATCGGCGTGAAATAGCGGTCGAGTAGCGCGACGACCTGTCGCGGCGACAGACTTTCGGAGATCGACGTGAATCCCCGAATATCGGTAAAGAGGATCGAAAGCTCGCGCTCTTCGCCGGCGAAAAAGTCCCCGGAGAGCCGCGTGATCCGTTTGACGACCTCCGGCGAGACGTAGCGCGAAAAGCTGCTGCGCAATACGATTTTCTGCTTTTCTTCCTGCCAGAATCGCAGGAAGACGAGTCCCAGGCCGAGGACGCCGACCGTCGTGAGCATATACAGCGGAGAAAGGAATATCCCGTCGGCGAAAAGTCGGCGCGACAGCATCACGGCGGCGGCGACGAGCGCCGCGGCGGCGGGGAGGTAGGTTCGCGGTCGGGCAAACCCGAAGCCGAGCGTGGCGAGGATTCCCGTGAAGAGAATCCCCGCGACCTGTGCGGCCGGCGTCCAGGGCGGCATGCGAATCGCGTTTTCGCTCAGGATCGCGTCGAGCGCGGCGGCGTGGATTTCGACGCCGGGGCAGACCGGGTCGAGCGGCGTCGCGTGGATGTCGAGGAGGCCCGCCGCCGACGTTCCGACAAAAACGACACGGCCTTCGAGCCTCTCGCGCGGCGCCTCACGGCGCAGCACGTCCTTGGCGCTCACGTAGCGGTAGGTTCCGCTCGGGCCGATGAAGGGGATGTACATCTCGCCCCTCGGATTCACGGCGACGGTGTAGGCGCCGGCGCCGACGCTCTCCAGCCCGTACGCGCCGCCGCGCAGGCGCAAATTGCGCGTCTCGAGCACGCGCATCAGCGCACGCAGCGGCAACGAGGGGTAGAGCGCGCCTTTCACCTGGATCACGAGGGGAACCTTGCGGACGATCCCGTCGGCGTCGGGGGCGACGTTGATGAAGCCGAGCGGCGCCGTCTCGCGCAGTACCGGCAGCGGGACGACGGCGTCCTCCGCCGATTGCAGACGGTCTTCCGGCGCGGGCGCATTCGACGCGGCGTGTACGATCGCATTCACCGACGCGGGGAGTTCCAGCGCGCTCGACGAGCCGTCGAAGCGACCGTAGAACCCCAGCACCGCCGGACTTTTCCGGAGCGACGCGCCGAGCAGCCGGTCGTAATCGCGCAGGGGCGTCGGCAACCCCTCGATCGACAGCGAAATCGACCGATCGCGCTCAAGCCCACGAAACACGTGTTCGGGCGACGAGCGGTCGGGTTCGGCGAACATGACGTCGAGTCCGATCGCGGCGACGCGGTAGTCGGTCAGCGCATCGACGAGGTCGGCGACGAGGTAGCGCGGCCACGGCCACTGTCCGTACGCCGCGAGCGAGGCTTCGTCGAGGTCGACGATGACCGGCGTCGGCGAAGCCTGCGGCGCGGCGCGCAGCGGCAGGAGCATGTCGTAGACCTTGAGGTCCAGGCGAACCGCGAGGAGCGGCTGCGCGACGTAGAGCGCGAGCATCACGGCGATGAGGACGCTCCCGGCGCAAGCCGTCGACAACCACGGCGCGGCCGCGAGGCGGCGGAAAGCGTCCCCAAAGCTCACGCCGGCGCCGTCCCTCCGCCCGTCTGCGCCGCATCCTCCGCCGGTACCTCCGCCGGTGCCTCCTCGAAGTTTTCCGGGAAACGCTTGTAGATCATCGGCAGCAAGCCCGCGATCTCGTGCATACACTTGACGAGCATCGGGTCGAAATGTTGCCCCGCCTCCTTGTCGAGGAGTTCCATTGCCTGTTCGAAAGTCCAGGCCTTCTTGTAGCAGCGCGGCGAGACGAGCGCGTCGAACACGTCGGCGACCGCCGTGACGCGCGCGGCGAGCGGAATCTCTTCCCCGCTCAGCCTACCCGCGTCGGAGACGCCGGTGTAGCCCGTTCCGTTCCACTTCTGGTGGTGATGCAAGGCGATGCTCGCGGCGAGGTCGGCGATATCCGAATCGCCGCCCGAGAGGATCGAAGCGCCGAGTTCCGCGTGTCCGCGCATCGTCGAAAACTCCGTGCCGGTCAGCTTGCCGGGTTTTTTCAGGATCAGGTCGGAGACGCCGACCTTTCCGATGTCGTGCAGCATCGCGGCCAGGCGGATATGGCTCTTGACGTAGCGGATCGAATCGGGCATCAGCCCCTGCCTTTCTGCCCAGCGCTGGTAGAGTTCCGCCGCGACGGAACCGACGCGCTCGGCGTGCGGGCCGGTTTCCGACGGGTCGTGCACGGCCGCCATCCGCAGGATGCCGTAGATGTTGCGGCGTTCGAGCGCGCTGTGTTCAAGTACGCGAGAGACGCCCTGCGTCAGGAAGCGCACGTTGAGACCCATGCCCGGAGCGAACGCGTGCGGCTTTCCCGTATGCGGGTCGATGCTGTTGATCAGTTGCAGGATGCCCAGAACCTTTCCCGCGTTGTCGAAGAACGGCAGCGTCAGGAGCGAGCGCGTCCGGTAGCCCGTCTTGTTGTCCATGTCGCGGTTGAACGAATACGGCGCGTCGGGAGACAGTTCGTCGACGTCGGCGATGTTCAGGTATTGCCCGGTCGTCGCGACGTAGCCGGCGATTGACTTCGTCGAGATCGGCAGACGGTTCGTCGCGTACGCGTATTTGTGCGCGCAATTCACCGAAAACAGCGTGTCGTTGTGCATATACGCGAAGACCAGGTCCTCGTCTTCGACCAGAAAGATCGTCCCCGCGTCGGCGCGCGTCATTTCCCGCGCTTTCATCAGGATGCGGTCGAGAATCGCATTTTCGTCCCGGTACGACGACAGTTCTTCGAGGAGTACGACGAGCCAGTCGCTTCCGCGCCGCGTCGCGTCGCACAGACCCGGAGTGAGCCGCATCCCTTCGCGTGCGACGTAGAGTTCCGCCCTGCCTTTCTTTTCCAGCCACTCAAGCTTCTTGTTCAGCGTGTCGAGTTCCTCGTCGGGGCGCCCCGGTTTGTGGTGCGACAGAACGAGGTGGCGCGCGCCCGCTTCCGCGTTCGCCGCGACCCAATCCTCCCACGTCGAATGTCCCCACCCGGCGCGGTAATCGCTCTTGTCGTACGTCGCGTCGACGACCGCGATATCCGCGCCGCGCAAAAACTCGACGGCCTCGGCGTGCGCGGCGGCGTCCTCGGTGATCTCGTGGTCGCCGGTGAAGACGAAAAGCGCCCCGTCGGCGTAAACCCGGAACCCCAGACAACCGCCGGGATGGTTGGTCGCAAAGGGCGACACGCGGACGCGATGCGGCCCGCGCGTCACCGACACGTCCTCGCCGTCCCGGAGCGTATTCAGGATCACGCGCCCCTGGAGTTCGGAAAAAGGCACCGGAAAGATTCCGCCCTGATAAAAATAATCCGGGATATGGCTGAGCCACTCCGGCAGATGCAGATGCGTCGTCCAGCGCGGCGAATGCAGCGGCTTGAAAAACCACAACCCGACGATGTGGTCGGCGTGCCCGTGGCTGATGAAGATATGGCACTCGCCGGCGTCGGGGAGCGTCTCACCCGCCTCGCGCAGCCCCGTCCCCGCATCGAAGAACAACAGCGTCCCGTCGTTCGTCGACAGTTCGATGCACGTCGTGTTCCCCCCGTAAAACGCCGCGTCCGGCGACGGGCTGGCGATGCTCCCGCGCACTCCCCAAAAGACGACTTCCATAACTCCTCCGGCGCCGTAAATTCGTCAAAAAGTAAAACCCGGCTTTTTGCCGATTCCAAAATGGAAAAGGAATCAGAAACTGAAGGCCATCCCCGTCGAAACGTAGTACTGACCGTAGTCGTAGAGATCGCTCGTAGACCGGTTTTTGCTGTACTGATAATTGAGTTCCCAAGACCACGCCCGGTCGACGCGGTACGTCAGGCCGAAGCCGGTACGCAGCCGCTTGTCGCTGCGGCGCAGTGTTTCCAGCACCGTCGCCGGTCCCTTGTAGTCTTCGCGCGTATAGCCCGCGAAGGGCGCGAACTCGAAGCCGCGCGGCAGCTTGAAGACGAAGCGCGCGTAAGCCTCCCACCCGTCGTGGCTGTAATCGTGCCGGTCGGCCGACCCCTTCAGATAACGCCCGCCGATCAGAAGCTCGTGGTTCGAAGAACCGAAGAAAAACCGCCCGTACTGCCCGACCCAGCTATAGATGCCGTTGCGCTGACCGTCGCGCGAATAGATGCGATGGTCGATACTCGCCTTGCTGACGAGGTGAAAGGTCGGCGCCGCCGCGTAGATGAAAGTCCCCTCCGGCCCGCGCGCCGAAACGTGCTGGTAGAACTCGTAGTCGAAGACCTCCGCCTTGAAGCGCGCCTCGGCGAGCGTCTTTGAAGTCATATGCCGCATCCCCGCCGCCGCGCGCGCCCACTGCGACCGGCGGTTGTGCAGCTTGTCGAGCCCGCCGGCGGTGTTCGCGCGCCAGAAGGTCTGCACGTCGCCGACGAACCACCACGGGCTGTCGCGTGCGACGCGCTGGCCGAGGTCGAGGTCCGCGCCGAGGTAGACGCCGGGGCTTTCCTTCTCCTTCGCGCCGTTCAGCCGCACGCGCCAGTTCCCCAGGTCCAGCGTGTTCGACCGAGGCCCCAGGTTCACGTTCGAGTCGAAGAGAACGCCGCCGCGCAGCTTGCCGTGCACCTGCAACTCGCTGTAGCGCTTTTCCAGCGCGTCGAGCGCCGAATCGGTCTCTTCCTGCGTCGTCTTGCCGTCGAGCGAACGCATCATCGCCGCGCTGCGCTCGGCGCCCGCGCGGTCGCCCAAGCGCATATAGACGTCGGTCAATTCGCCGAAGAGCCTTGTGTCGCGCGGGTACTTTTCGAGCAGCGTTTCATACGCGATCACCGCCTGATTCAGGTGGTTCGACCGGCTCGCCGCGCGCGCAAGCCCCAGGTTCGTCGCGTCGTCGCCGGGGACAAGGCGCAGGAGGCGCATATACAATTCGTAAGCGCCCTCGGCGTCGCCCTTTTCCATCAAGGACGCCGCCTCGGCGCGCGACTGCTCGAAAACCGCGCGCCGCGCCGGGTCGTCCTCGGCGGCGCGCACGGGCACGGAAAACGCGAGGAGGAAGGAAAGCGCGATCGCAGAAGAGGAGAGGTGCGTGTTCATCGTCGTCGCCCCCTACTTCACCATCGTTCCGACGCCGGTGCCGAAGTCGTAGTGATCCGCACCGCCGTTGTACAGGATGCCGTAGTCCGCCGGAACCATGCCGCCGTTGTGGACGATCCTCGGGTCGACCGGCCCTTTCATACTGCTGTCCGCGAGGGTCGATGGGTCGAGCGGAAGCGATGAGAAGCCATCGTTGAAATCGCCGGTCACCCCGGTGAAGGTAATCAAATAAGTACTCCCGATAAGCCCTCCGGCACCGCCGGTGAAACTCACGTCGAGCGTCCCGGTACCCAGCGAGGAAGTAGCCACAGTACCGACGCCACTCAAAGTCCCGTTGGAGATATTTCCGCTGATCAGGTCGATCTCAAAGGAAAAAGAGGGATTGAAAGCACCGACACCGACATATGTCGTGGAAAACAGATTGCCCGAAACGATGCCCGTCGTCGGTATCGGCGGCATCACGCCCCACATGCCGGCCAAGGTACCCGTATCCACAGGGCTCCAGACCATGGAATCGACGGCGTAACTGCCGGACACCGGCGAACCCAGAACGCCGAGGGTTCCCGAAGTCACGGTCAAGTCCGTTCCTGCGGAAACAATCGGATAAATCATCGCCGGAGTTGCCGGAAGCGCAGTGTCGTAAGTAATCGCATGCCCGGTAAAGCCGTTGAAGACGGTGGTCCCCGCAATCATCGTCCCGGCTCCGCCGACTGCATCGAATTGTTGGTACACGCTACCCACAAGCGTCAGGTTGTGCATTTCCGCATTCGTGACGGCGCCGGTGCCGAGATTCACGTTGAAAGAGAAATCCGCATACGATGACGCGCCCCCCCATCCAGAAGTCAACAACCCCGACACGTAACCCGAGCCGAGTGTTGGCCCAAACGCCAGCGAACCTCCGGGGAGCAGCGGCGAGAGCGGCAGCGTTTTGAGCGGCGTATCCGGCGACGCCGTCCCGCTGTCCGCGTTCACGTACGCGAGCGGGGGGTCGGTCGGGATGCGGACGACCATTTCAAGTTCGGGCGCGGCGGCGGCGACGCCGCGTCCGCCGAGGAAGGCGAGGTCGCGTCCGAGTTCGCGCCGGTCTTCGGGCTGGATCGGCTCGGTACGTAGCGGGTCGTCGGGGAGTGTGATCTTCTGTCCGCCCGGAACGCGGATGTCGTTGACGTAGACTTCGCGCGTCGTATTCTCGACATACACCGTCGTGACACCGTTCATTGAACGCATACTGATGATCGTCCCGCGGATTCCGACGTGCGCTTCGGGCGTCGTGACCTTGAACCCCGACGGGTTCATTTCGACGACGCGCCCTGTGACGACACGTGCAACCCCTTGCATCAGGTGAAGGTCGAAGACCGGCTTTGACCCGCTGTCGGCGTAATCGCGTAAATCGAGGCTCGTGTTGCTCCCGATCGCGACGGTACTGTCGTCGTTGAACAGGATGCGAAGCCTTCCCGTCGCGTCGGTCGTGAGCGTATCGGTCACTTCGACCGGCGAATGAACGGCAAGCGGAATCGTCTTCCCCTCGCGCGTGACGAAGGCGCCCGGTACGACACGGATGACTTGCCCGATCTCGGCGGCGATTGCCGCGCTCGCGGCAAACGTCAGGCAGAGAAAGAAAGCAAGAGACGCCAGCCACCCGGCAGGCCGGGGTCGAGCGGTTTCAGTGTGAATACGGGAAAAGACACGAGGGACGAAACGACGCCAGGCCATGAGAAGCCTCCCGAAGACGGATGGAGAACGACGAAGGAAACGAAAAGTCGAAAGCGCGGAACGGCGCGGTTTTATGACACCGCGCCGGGTTTTCGACCGACGGGAAAAAGCGGAAAAGTGCGCCGCGCGTTCGCGCGGCGGAGTCTTTAGAGAATCAGGAAGGAAGGAAGGAAGGAAGGAAGGAAGGAAGGAAGGAAGGAAGGAAGGAAGGAAGGAGCAAAAACCGTGCCAGAATGGCGCGTGCACGTCATGAAATCGGTACTATTTGTAGAATTCGTACCGTCCACTCGATTCCAGCGCGCGTCTTCCCCGCCGCTCATTTTTGCCGGTCCGTCCTTTTTCCCGGATGTGAAATACCACCCTCTCCCATTCACCCTCGACTCCCCTTTATCGAGCGTTCCGTTCCATGATTCCAAGCAATAACACAGACTTACAAGAGAAGAATAGCAAATATTTCACGGCGGGGAAAGTATCAGGTATCAGGAGACAGGAAACAGGAAACAGATCAGTTACCGGCGGCGTTGCCGCCGGAGTGACGAAACCCCGCCAAGCATAGGTTGGGGTGAGCGCAGCGATGCCCAACATACGGCAAATGACCGCGTGAAAACCACCCGAACAAAGCGATGCGGCATGGGTTCCCCGCTTTCCCCCTGACAAGGGGGAAATGAAGGGGGTTTCGGGGTTTCGGCAAGCCTTGGCGCATTTTCATGGCTTCAAAACCCCTCCTTCAAGAACCGCGAAACACGGACACGCGCGAAAACGTTTTGCAAATACAGACCTTTCGTGTCTTTCGCGCCTTTCGCGGTTGAAATCGGTTTTCATCTGTCTCCTGTCTCCCGTCTCCAGATTCCTGATAAGCCTGCGGAATCGTTGGGGTTCGCTGCGCTCACCACCAACCTATACCGCCGATGGGCACGGCACGCCGTGCCCCTACAAAGACTTTCGCGTCTTTCGCGCCTTTCGCGGTTGAAATCGGTTTTCATCTGATCCCTGATCCCTGGCATCTGATCCCTGATCCCTGAATCCCAAAAAACATTCATGGAAAATTCCCTCCGCCCGCAGGCACTGAACCCGCCGGCGGAGGGGTGCGAGGTACTGCGGTGATATCAGAAATAATAATTGAACCTCAAACTTCCGACGACGCCTTCACGTTTTCCGGTATAGGCCTGAATCCCGA
>JAISDL010000127.1 GCA_031264825.1 Accumulibacter sp.
GCCTTTGACCGTGAGCGTCCCCGAGAGCGAACCGCGCCGCCCGTTCTTGATCGTGTCGCCGAATCGCTCGACGGCGGTCGGCTCGCCGAGAACGCAGTAGTCGATTTTTTCGCCGCGCCGCGCGAGTGTTTCGGTCACGGCGACCGTCCCGTCGATCGCGTCGCCTTCTTCGTCGGACGTGAGGAGCAGCGCGATCGAGCCTCCGTGCGCGGGGGTTTCGGAAACGAAGCGCTCACATGCCGTAATGAAAGCCGCGATCGCGCCCTTCATGTCCGCCGCGCCGCGTCCGCAAAGAAAACCGTCGCGCAGGCTCGGCAGAAACGGCGGGCTTTTCCATTCCGACTCCGGCCCCGGCGGGACGACGTCGGTGTGTCCGGCGAAGCAAAAAAGCGGAGCGGACGACCCGCGGCGCGCCCAGAGATTCGTCACTTTTCCACGCCGGAGGTATTCGCAATGAAAACCCAGCGGTTCGAGCCGCTTTTCGACGATCGACATGCACCCCGCGTCGTCCGGCGTGAGCGAAGGGCGGGCGATGAGTTCTTCGGCGAGGCGAAGGGTCGGGTCAGGCGGCATGTTGTTCGACAGCGGCCCCTTCGTCGAAATTGAGCGAGAATTCCTTGAACGAGATGCCGCTGACGCTTTCTTCGGAGAACGACGCGGCGTCCGCGGTCAAGGCGTTGTTGTCCTTCAACGCGGAGCCGTTGAAGGTGTCGTTGCTGTTGTTGATCAGCCACGAGAGGTTGGTCGGCGAATCCGCGTTGGCGAGGGCCTCTTCGATCGTGATCGTCCCCTCCTTGTAAAGCCGGTAGAGGTCTTGTTCGAAGGTCTGCGAATCGGGCGCGAGGCTTTGCTCCATCGCCTCCTTGATCGAAAGGATGTCGCCGCGCGAAATCAGTTCCTGGATATGGAGCGTGTTGATCAGGATTTCGACGGAGGGCGTCCGCTTTCCGTTGATTTTTCTCACGAGGCGCTGCGAGACGATCGCCTTGAGGCACGCGGAGAGGTCGAGGTAGAGCGAGGTTCTGTTTTCGAGCGGGAAGAAGTTGATGATGCGGTTCAGAGCGTGATAACTGTTGTTCGCGTGCAGCGTGGCGAGGCAGAGGTGGCCCGACTGCGCGTAGGAAATCGCGGCTTGCATCGTTTCCCTGTCGCGGATTTCGCCGATCAGGATGCAGTCGGGCGCCTGACGCATCGCGTTTTTCAGCGCGTTTTCCCACCCGATCGTATCCATGCCGAGTTCGCGCTGGTTGACGATCGATTTTTTGTGGCGGAAAAGAAATTCGATCGGGTCTTCGATCGTCAGGATATGCCCTGTATGGTGGATGTTGCGATGGTCGAGCATCGCCGCGATCGTCGTCGATTTCCCCGCGCCCGTCGCGCCGGTCACGAGGATGAGACCGCGTTTTTCCAGGATCAGATCGGGCAGGATCGGCGGCAGGTCCAGAGAATCGATCGCCGGGATGTTTCCGAGAATGTAGCGAACGACGATCGCGATCGACGAGCGCTGGCGGAAGAGGTTGATCCGGAAGTTGCCGAGACCCGTGACGCTGTGGAAAAGATTCATTTCCTTCGTCATCTCGAAGATTTTCGCCTGTTTGGGCGTCATCAACTCGTAGGCGATTTTTTCGACCATCGCCGGCGTCATGATCTGTTGGTTGACCGGAACCGATATCCCCTGAATCTTGATATTGATGGGCGCACCCGCCGAAATGAAAATATCCGACGCCTGCTTTTCGCCCATGAGTTGGAAAATCTTGTCGAGAATCATCACTTGCCTCCCTTGCAGACTGCATTAAACCAGAAATCAGCTCTCGCGTAAAAGGTCGTTGAGACTGGTTTTGCTTCGCGTTTGCGCGTCGACCGTTTTTACGATGACCGCGCAATACAAACTGTAGGCGCCGTCTTTCGACGGCAGATTGCCGGAAACGACGACCGAACCCGGCGGAATGTACCCGTAATGCGTCGTTCCCGCGTCACGGTCGTAGATCCGGGTCGATTGACCGATATAGACGCCCATCGAAATGACCGACCCCTCGCCGACGACGACGCCTTCGACGATTTCCGAGCGCGCGCCGATGAAGCAGTTGTCCTCGATGATCGTCGGATTGGCCTGCAAGGGTTCGAGAACGCCGCCGATACCGACGCCACCCGAAAGGTGGACGTTCTTGCCGATCTGCGCGCACGACCCCACCGTCGCCCAGGTATCGACCATCGTTCCCTCGCCGATATAGGCGCCGATATTCACGTACGACGGCATCAGGACGACGTTCGGCGCGATGTGGGCCCCGCGCCGAACCGTGGCGGGGGGGACGACGCGAAACCCGCCGCGAGAAAATTGCTCGTGGTCGTAGTGGATGAACTTCGTCGGCACCTTGTCGAAGTAGCGCGACGAAGCGTCGCTGATCATGCGGTTCTTCTCGAGGCGGAAAGAGAGCAGAACGGCTTTTTTTATCCATTCATGCGTGATCCACGCGCCGTCCTTTTTCTCCGCGACGCGAAGCCTCCCCTCATCGAGCGCGGCGAGAACCTTCTCGACGGCCAAGCCCACCTTGGCCGGGGCGACGCCGGGTTCGAGGCTTTCCCGGCCTTCCCACGCCGCCTCGATGGTGTCGCGCAATCCCTGTATTTCTTGCATGGAAGTCATCCTGATTTTGAAACGAATTGCCGGATGCGATCGACCGCCTCGACGCATTCGGCGTGCGGCGCGACGAGCGCGATGCGTAAAAAACCGTTTCCGGGGTTGATGCCTTTCACCGTCCGAGAAAGATAACTTCCCGGCAATACGACGATATTGTAATCTGCAAAAAGGCGGCGCGCGAATTCGGTGTCCGAATACGGCGTTTTACCGTCGACGCGCGCCCAGAAGTAGAAGCCGGCGTCGGGCATCCGGGTTTCCAGCGCGTCCGAAAAAACCGGGAGCGCCGCGTCGAATTTTTCGCGGTAACGCGCGCGGTTGTCGACGACGTGCGCCTCGTCGCTCCACGCGGCGAGGCTCGCGGCCTGGATCGCCGGACTCATGGCGCTCCCGTGGTAGGTCCGGTACAGGAGAAAGCGATTCAGGAGGGCGGCGTCTCCGGCGGCGAAGCCCGAACGCATTCCGGGAACATTCGAGCGCTTGGAAAGGCTGGAAAGCATGACGAGACCCGCAAAGCTGCGACCGAGCGCCTTCGCGGCCTGGAGGACGCCGAGCGGCGGCGCGGCCTCGTCGAAATATATTTCCGAATAACACTCGTCGGAAGCAATGACAAATCCGTAGCGGTCGGCGAGGTCGAAAAGCCTTTTCCACTCGTCGAGCGAAAGCGTCTTTCCGGTCGGGTTTGCCGGAGAACAGACGAAAAGAAGCTGAACGCGCGCCCATTCCTCGTCAGCGACCGCGTCGAAGTCGAAAGCGAAATCGTTTTCGGGGACGGTATTCAGAAAGCGGGGTTCGGCGCCCGCGAGGATGGTCGCACCCTCGTAGATCTGGTAGAAAGGATTCGGACAAACGACCAGAGGGCGCCGGGATGCGTCGATGAGCGTTTGCGTCAGCGAAAAGATCGCTTCACGCGACCCGTTCGTCGGGAGAATCTGCGTCTCCGGGTCGATGTCGGAAATCGCGTAGCGCCGCCCCATCCAGTCGGCGATCGCCCGACGTAGCGCCGGCGACCCGGCGGTGGTCGGATAGTTCTCCAGCGCGTCGAGCGCGGAGCTTAAAGCGGTTTTGATGAATTCGGGCGTCGGATGCCGCGGCTCTCCAATCGAGAGCCGGATTTCCCTGGTCGCCGGATTCGGCGTGATCCCCGCGAGAAGCTGGCGTAATTTTTCGAACGGGTAGGGCTGTAGTTTCGAAAGATTCGGGTTCAATTCGGGCAGGGAGGGTCGGCGTTCATCCTCGGATTATAAGGCGCTTTGGCTTGCTTGTCCCCAGGAATCAGGAGACAGAGGACAGGAGACAGAGAAATATGCGGCGCGAAGCGCCGGAAAATAATCTGTCTCCCGTCTCCTGACATCTGATCCCTGATCCTGATCTGAAACTGAATGAAACACGCTTTTCGGCAAAAAGGACGTATCCCTTATTTCACGGGACTATACTTCAGTCAAGGAATCGTCGGGAGTTTCCGGTGATTTTCAGGTATTGTTGACACGCCGAAAGGCAAGATTGCATCGATCAAACGAGGTGCCGCCATGAAATTCGCAAAAGGGTTCAAATACAGTTTGCTGGCGTTGGTCGCCGTTTTCGCGTTCACGAGCGACGCGGCGTGGGCGAGGAGAGGCCATCACCATCGCTCGCACTCGCGCGTGCGGGTCGGTGTCGGTATCGGACTCGGCGTACCGATGTTTTCGCCGTTTTACCACTCCTACCGTCCGGCGTACGCGTACCCGTATTATTCCCCGTACTACTACTCTTCGTATCCGTACTACGGGGGGTACGCGCCGGTCGTGATCAACCGCGCGCCGCCGGTTTATATCGAAAAGGCGACAATCGAAGCCGCGGCTGTCGAAGCCGTGCCCGTCGATACGGTCGCGGCGCGTCCCGTCGTCCGGGCGCAGGCCGCCGCGGAGACTTACTGGTATTACTGCGCGGCGTCGAAAAACTATTACCCCTACGTCGACAAATGCCCTTCGGGGTGGCGGAAAGTGCCGTCGCGTCCCGCAGGCGTCCGGTAAAGAGGCGACGATATGAAACCCGTTTTGCCCCTGATGATTTTTTCGGTACTCGTCCTCGGCGGGTGCGCTTCGACGCCTTCCGGCCCGCGCGTCACGGTCTTGCCCGGGACGGGGAAAAGTTTCAGCGAATTCCTCGACAGCGACCGCGCGTGTCGTCAGCACGCCCAGCGCGTCATCGGTCAGGCGTCGGACGACCCGGCGGTGCGTGACGCCGTCGTCGGCACGGCGGTCGGTGCGCTCGCGGGCGCCGCGATCGGCGGCAGAGGCGGTGCCGGCGTCGGCGCGGGGATGGGACTGGTTGTCGGAAGCGCGGCGGGTTCGGAGTCGAGCCGCCTTTACGGCCACGAGGCGCAATACCGTTACGACGAAGCGTATATGCAGTGCATGTACTCGGCGGGGCACAAGATCCCGGTTCCCGCCGAGATGGCGCGGTCGATGGCGCAGACGCCATTGCCCGCGCTTCCGGTGGACGCGGCGGGTGTGGGGGGGGCGAGGGTTGCGGAAGACGCGGATATCCCGCCGCCGCCGCCGTTTCAGCCGCCCCTATCGCCACCGCCGGATTACGTCGCTCCGCGCTGACACGGCGCGAGGACGGAAAGGGGGTGAGAAGCACTGCGGACAACGACGATCGGGGCGATCACGGGATCGTGGGATCGCAGGATTCCGACGGACAAGCCTCATCGTAATAGTTGGAAACCTCTCCTTTCAGGAGGATAATCGTGCGTGGAAGGGTGTGTTCTTCCGCGCATCGCCGTCCGGCAGGGCCGGACATGGGATGAAACGAACGATGTGGAAGCAATGACGCGCGCAAACATCGCGCGAAAAACCGCTGGTTGAGCGCCTTCCGGGCGGCCGGCGCGGCCGGGAGCGCAGAAGCCGGAGTGGGACATTTCAGGGGTGTCGCCGGACGGTGGAGGGATCGTCATGATGAAATTTTCAAAATGGTTCAAGTACGGTGTGCTGAGCTTGGTCGTCGCCTTGTCGTTCGTCGATCACGACGCGCTCGCGCGCGGTCATTCCCGTTCTTCTTCACGCTCTTCCTCGCGTTCTTTCTCGCGCTCGCATTCTTCTTCTCGCTCGCGTTCGCACGCGCCGGCGGTCCGGCATTCGTCAGGCTCGCGTTCTTCCGCGAGATCTTCCTCGCCGAGCCGGTCGTACGTTGGGCGGCCGTCGTCGAGCCGTTCCTATGCTGGGCGTCCCTCGGCCAGTCGCTCGTACGCAGGGCGTCCGTCGCCGAGTCGGTCCTACGCGGGACGCCCATCGGCCAATCGCTCGTACGCGGGACGCCCGTCGTCGAGCCGGTCTTACGCGGGACGTCCGTACCGGGGGCCGGTGTTCGTGGGGCATCCGTACCGGGGCGCGTACGCGGGACGCTATTCGCCCGGTCGGCCAACCGCGCGCGCTTTGTACCGCCCGAGGCCGACTTATTCGATCGGATTCTTCGGGCTTTTCGGCGTGGGGTCGGCGTCTTACGGCTATGCGCCGTATTACACTTCTCCGTATATCCCCGTCGTCGCCGACTACTCGCCGCCCGTTTACGTCGAACAGGCGAGCGTTGCGCCGATGGCGGCGCAGGAAGCCATCGAGCAGGCCAACGCCGCGTACGCAGTCGAGCAGGCCAGGCTCGCGTCCTCGACGGCCGCGCAAGCCGTCGAACTCGCCAAGGCCGCGCCCACGGCGGCGGGAATCCTCGAAGAGTCCGCGCCGTCGATGGCGCCGGAAATCTTTGAAGAAGCCCCGGCGGTTTCAGAAAATATCGGGGGGGCTCCGCTCGCGTTGGCCGCGCCGGAAAGCGTCGAACGCGCGATGGTGGTCCTGCCCGTTCCGGCGGTGGAGGGTGCCGACGACACCGCGCCGGCGGCGGCGCCGGAAAACGTCGAGGACGCCCCGATCGCCTTGGTGACGCCCGAAAAAGCCGATCAGGCGATCGCGGTCACGCCCGATCCGGCGGAGGAAGACGCCGAAGAAGCCGCGCCGGCGGCGCCCGAAGCCGCTGGACAAGCCGACGGCGCCGTGCCCGTCACGACGGCGCAGGAAGCGATTGACCTCGCCGACGCAGCGCTCATGGCGGCGCGCGAGGCTATCGGGCAGAACGGTTCCGCGTCGACGGAGGCGCAGGAAGCGATTGATCTGGCCGACGCCGCGCTCCTGGCGGCGCGCGAAGCCGTCGCGCAGGCCGGCGACAAGGCCGCGGCGGCGACCGACAAGTCCTTTTGGTATTACTGTAGCGCCTCGAACGGCTTTTATCCCTACATCAAAAGCTGTCCGGCGGGGTGGGAGAAAGTCCCCGCGCAGAGCGCCAATTAACCCGACGTGAGGAGAGTGCGAATGAAACTTCTGTCTTCCCTGGCTTTCTTGTCGAGCGTGGCGCTTCTTGGCGGGTGCGCCAGCCAGCCTTCCGGCCCCCGTGTCGTCGTGCTGCCCGGGACGGGAAAAACCTACAACGAGTTCGTCAAGAACGATGAACTCTGCTGTCAGTACGCCGAGCGCGCGATCGGGATGAC
>JAISDL010000138.1 GCA_031264825.1 Accumulibacter sp.
CAGAGGACAGAGGACAGAGGACAGAGGACAGATCGGTTAGCGGCGGCGTTGCCGCCGGAGAAAAATCCACGAGGCGGGCAAGATGCCCACACTCCCAGAGTGCATAGGTTGGGGTGAGCTTTAGCGATGCCCAACACCTCGCTTGCGCGAAGCGCAAGCCATTTCAGGTATCAGGAATCAGGAGACAGGGATCAGATCAGTTAGCGGCGGCGTTGCCGCCGGAGTGACGAAACCCCACCAGCATAGGTTGGGGTGAGCTTTAGCGATGCCCAACACCTCGCTTGCGCGAAGCGCAAACCACTTCAGGGATCAGGAATCAGGAGACAGGTATCAGATCAGTTAGCGGCGGCGTTGCCGCCGTGGAAAAGCAACAAAATACCGATCGGTTTTCATCTGTCTCCTGTCTCCCGTCTCCTGATTCCTGATGCGCCTGCGGAATCGTTGGGGTTCGCTGCGCTCACCACCAACCTATACACGCCCAACCCATACCGCCGACGGGCACGGTACGCCGTGCCTTTCAGGTATCAGGTATCAGGAGACAGGAATCAGATCAATTTGCGGCGGCGTTGCCGCCGGAGATGACCAACGAAACACCGATCGGTTTTCATCTGTCTCCTGTCCCCCGTCTCCTGACTCCTGATGCGTTCGCGCGCGGTTTCCAGGATAATGGAGGTTTTAGCCCTGCGCCGCATACCATGGAACTCGCCAAAAGTTTTGAACCGTCGGAAATAGAAAAACGCTGGTACCCCGGATGGGAGGAACGGGGTTTCTTCAAGGCGGGACTCGACCCCGACAATCCCGACGCCTTCTGCATCCTGCTGCCGCCGCCCAACGTCACCGGGACGTTGCACATGGGGCACGGCTTCAACCAGACGATCATGGATACGCTCACGCGCTACTACCGTATGCGCGGCGACAACACGCTCTGGCAGCCGGGAACCGACCACGCGGGGATCGCGACGCAGATCGTCGTCGAGCGCCAGCTCGAGGCGCAAGGCGTTTCGCGCCTTGAACTCGGGCGCGAAAAATTTCTCGAAAAGGTCTGGGAGTGGAAGGAATATTCGGGGAATACTATCACGCGCCAGATGCGGCGCCTGGGGACTTCGCCCGACTGGTCGCGCGAACGCTTCACGATGGACGCGGGACTGTCTGAGACCGTGACCGAGACCTTCGTCCGCCTGTACGACGAGGGTCTGATCTACCGCGGGAAGCGGCTCGTGAATTGGGACCCCGTCCTGCATACGGCCGTCTCGGACCTCGAAGTCGTCAGCGAAGAGGAAGACGGTTTCATGTGGCATATCCGCTACCCGCTCTCCGACGATTCTGACAATTCCGACGCCCCCGACGCCCCCGACGCCCCCGGCGCGCTGACCGTCGCGACGACGCGGCCCGAGACGATGCTCGGCGACGTCGCCGTGATGGTTCATCCCGAAGACGCGCGCTACCGCGCGCTGATCGGGAAAAAAGTGCAACTTCCGCTGACGGGGCGTGAAATTCCGATCATCGCCGACGATTACGTCGACCCGGAATTCGGTACCGGCTGCGTCAAGGTCACGCCCGCGCACGATTTCAACGACCACGCCGTCGGCTCGCGGCACAAGCTTCCGTTTCTCTCGATTCTGACGCTCGACGCCAAAATCAGCGACGCCGCGCCCGAAAAATACCGCGGGATGGATCGCTTCGACGCGCGGAAAGCGATCGTCGCCGACCTCGACGCGCTCGGCCTGCTCGCCGGGGTCGAAAAGCACAAATTGAAGATACCGCGCAGCGACCGTACCGGCGTCGTCATCGAGCCGATGCTGACCGACCAGTGGTTCGTCGCGACGACGAAGCCTTCGTCCGACGGGAAGTCGCTTTCCGAAAAGGCGCTCGAATGCGTCGTGTCGGGCGAAATCCGCTTTTTCCCGGCGGCCTGGGTCAATACCTACAATCAGTGGCTGAACAATATCCAGGACTGGTGCATCTCGCGCCAGCTCTGGTGGGGACATCCGATTCCGGCGTGGTACGGCGACGACGGCGCGGTCTATGTGGCGCGAAACGAGGCCGAGGCGCGCGCGCGCGCGGAAAAAGCCGGGTATACGGGGGCGCTCACGCGCGAGACCGACGTGCTCGACACCTGGTATTCCTCGGCGCTCTGGCCCTTCTCGACGCTCGACTGGACGCCCGATTACCCCGCGCGCTCGAATACGGCGCTCGACCTTTACCTGCCTTCGACCGTGCTCGTCACGGGTTTCGACATCATCTTCTTCTGGGTCGCGCGGATGATCATGATGACGAAGCACCTGACCGGGAAGATTCCGTTCAAGCACGTCTACGTTCATGGTCTGATCCGCGACGCGGAAGGCCAGAAGATGAGCAAGTCGAAGGGCAACGTCCTCGACCCGATCGACCTGATCGACGGGATCGACCTGGAAGACCTCGTCCAAAAGCGCACGTCGGGCCTCCTGAACCCGAAACACGCGGACGAGATCGAAAAGCGTACGCGCAAGGAATTCTCCGCCGGGATCCCGGCGTTCGGGACCGACGCGCTTCGCTTCACCTTCCTTTCCCTCGCCAGCCCCGGACGCGACATCAAATTCGACCTCCACCGCTGCGAAGGCTACCGGAATTTCTGCAACAAGCTCTGGAACGCGTCGCGCTTCGCGCTGATGAACGTCCCCGACGCTTCCGACCTTCAGGCGGGGGCGGAAAACGCCGCGGGGAGCGCTTCCGAAGCCGCGCTCGCCGACCGCTGGATCGTGAGCGCGCTGCAACGCACGGTCGCCGAAATGGCAAAACACTACGCCGACTACCGCTTCGACCTCCTCGCTCACACGCTCTACGAATTCGTCTGGAACGAGTTCTGCGACTGGTATCTCGAAATGGTGAAGGTGCAAATCCAGGAGGGGACGCCCGAAGAGGCGCGCGCGACGCGACACTGCCTCGTCAATACGCTCGAAACGATCCTGCGCCTCGCGCACCCGCTGCTTCCCTTCATCACCGAAGAATTGTGGCAGGCCGTCGCGCCGCTCGCCGGACGGAAAACGCGCGACTCGATCATGCTCTCCGCCTACCCGGCGGCGCAGCCCGAAAAAATCGACCCGGCGAGCGAAGAGCGCGTGCGGCGCCTCAAGGATCTGTGCTACGCGTGCCGCAACCTCCGGGGCGAAATGAAGCTCTCCCCCGCGCGGAAGGTGCCGCTGATCCTGTGCGGCGACGATTTCCCCGACTTTGTTCCCCATCTCAAGGCGCTCGCAAAATTGAGCGAGGTACAGATCGTCGAAACGATGCCCGATGACGCCAACGCGCCGATCGCGATCGTCGGCGAAACGCGGCTGATGCTCAAGATCGAAATAGACCTCGCGTCGGAAACGGCGCGGCTCTCCAGGGAAATCGCGCGCATCGACGACGAGATCGCCAAGGCGAAGGCCAAGCTCGCCAACGAGAGCTTCGTCGCGCGCGCACCGGCGCACATCGTCGCGCAGGAAAAAACGCGGCTCGCCGAGTTTGCGGCGACCGCCGAAAAATTCCGCGCGCAGCTCGCGCAACTTGAGCGCACGGCTCCCGATTGACACGCAAGGACTAAAACAGCCTATAATCCGGCGAGACACATGGCATTATTCTGAATTATCACATTGAGGAAACTTCCATGACTACCAGGTTTTCCACCTTCCGGCTCCCGAGCGGCTTGCCGCGGGTCGCCGCGCTGTGCTGTCTCGTATCCGCGTGCGCGATACAGCAGCCGCAAGTCGTACAAAAAGAATCGGAGGCGCCCGACGCGCTCCAGAAAATCGCGCAACAGGAGGCGACGGCGCAGGTGCCGCAAGCGCCGCTCCTGAAGCGCAAGATCGCGCTCGGCCGGATCACGAACGAAACGAATTACGGCCGTTCGCTGCTTCGTGACGAACACGGCGACCCGCTCGGCAAACAGGTCTCCGACATGCTGGGCAAGGCGCTCACCGAGTCGGGCGCCTACCTCGTTTTCGAACGCCCCGACATCACGCGCCTGATCGCCGAAAACCAGCTCACGCGCAACAAGCTCGACCTCGTCGGCGTCGACGCGCTGATCGTCGGTTCGCTGACCGAATTCGGCCGGAAAACGACGGGTGAATCGGGATTCTTCTCTTCGAGCAAACGTCAGGTCGCCTTTGCGAAGGTCGACGTCCGCATCGTCGACACGACGACGGGGCAGGTCTTTTTCGCCACGTCCGGCGCCGGAGAGGCGTCGACCGAGACGGCTTCGACCTTCGGCTTCGGCTCCCGCGCCGACTACGACGGGACGCTGAACGACGCCGCGATCCGTCAGGCCGTCTCCGAAATCGTCAACCGGCTTTCCAACGAACTCGCCGACCGCCCGTGGCAGACCTACATCCTCAAGATGGAAGGGACGCGCGTCTTCATCGGCGGCGGCAAGAGCCAGGGGATACGCCCCGGAATGGCTTTCTCGGTTCAAACGCGCGGAGAGCGCGTGAAGTCGCCGCAGACCGGCGCGGAGGTCACCCTGCCGGGTCGGATGCTCGCGCGCATCCGCGTCGATTCGCTTTTCGGCGACAGCGAGCTGAACGAAGGCTCGGTCGCGACCGTTTTCTCGGGGAGCCTGTCGGGTCAGAAGCTCGAACAGTTGATCGTCCGCTATGAAGGAGACAAGCAATGAAAACCGCGTCGCTCCGTTTTATCTTCTCGATATTTTTCGCCCTTGGCCTCTCCGCGTGCGTCCAGATGCCGACGGAAAAATCCGGCGTCGCCGACCTGCGTCCGCAGATTTCGTTCAGGGTCGCGGGCGAGGGCCTGACGGACGCGCGGATCAGCGTCGACGGACTCGACGTCGGGAACGTTGCGGACTATCCCGCCGACGTAGCAAGCTTGCGCATCCTGCCGGGGAATCACCGGATCGTCGTTTCGACGCCCTCGGGAATCCTGCTCGACGAAAAAGTCTATCTCGGCGACGGCGTCAACCGCGTATTTCTGGTCAAGTAGTTTCATTTCAAAACCGTCCGTGACCGTGTCACGGACGGCGCAACAACAGGGGACAGGGAGGTTACGATGGGGAAATATCGATACGCGGTATTGCTGGCCTGCGCTTTTCTTCTCGGCGGCTGCGTCGCGCCGAGAAGCGGGCTCTACCGCTGGAACAATTACGACCAGACGCTGTACGAATCGTACAAGGACGCGGACAAAACCGGCGAACTCGTCACAGGACTCGAAACGCTGGCGGTCGACCTGGAAAAAGAGCAGTTGAGGATGCCGCCGGGCCTCTACGCCGAACTCGGAACGCTCTACCTGCAAATGGGCGAGCTGGACAAGGCGATCGGGATGTATACCAAGGAGCGCGACACCTGGCCCGAAAGCAAGGGCTTGATGGACGCCTTGATCACCAACCTGCAAAAGCGCCTGAAACCCGCTTCGACGCCGGCGTCGGCGTCCGAACCCGCGTCCGCGTCGATCCCGCCGCCTCCGCCGCCGTCCAAACCGTCTCCCTCGCAGAAGAAGGCCAAGGCAAAATGAAAAAGCTCATCCCGATTCTGTTGCTCTGCGTCCTGGCCGGCTGCGCGGGCCGACGCGCGCCCAAACAGGACTTGAACGCGATGATCACCGCCGCGCCGCGTTCGATTCTCATCGTCCCCATCGTCAACAAGTCGCTCGACGTCGACGCGGCGAACTACGTGCTCTCGACGCTACCGACGCCGCTCGCGGAAAAAGGCTATTACGTTTTCCCGGTCAACACGACGAAATTCGTCCTCGAACAGGAAGGCTATTACGAGGGCGACCGGGTTCATCAAGTGCCCGCCGAACAACTCGCCAAACTCTTCGGCGCCGACTCGGTCCTCTACGTCACGATCAACCGCTGGGACGCGCAGTATTTCGTCATTTCAACGCACGTCACCGTCGATTTCGACTACCGGATCGTCGGCCGCGATGGCGCCGAACTCTGGAAGGAAACCCGGCGCATCGTCTACGACCCGAACGGGCAGAACAACAACGGCCTGCTCGGCATGCTGATCAACGCCGTCGCCGCGCGCGCCGCGCCCGATTACATGCCCCTGGCGCGCCAGGCGCATTCCAGCGCCTTCGTTTCGCTCCCGACCGGCCCCTACCGGCCCGTCACACCCAAAAAATAGTGATCAGGAGACAGGAAACAGGAGACAGAGGAAAACCGATCGGTGTTTCAAAGCTCTTCACGCGGCGGCGAAGCCGCCGGTAGCCGCTCTGTCTCCTGTCCTCTGTCTCCCGTCTCCTGAAAATCACAGCCCGGCGCTTCGGTCGTACCCCGAAAAACTTCCGAGCGCCGCGCCGCAATCCCCGACGCCCTTCCCGAACGCGATGACCTTGAAGAGTTCGCCCATGCCTTCCGGCGCCAGGAGCCTTTGCACGGCGCGCGTCTCCTTCGCGCGGTGCAAGGACGCGGGGATCCGCGCGAGCAGGTCGACGATTCCGCAATTCAGCAGAAAGGCCGCCTGCGAGGTGTAGCCCAAGACGTCGAGTCCGCCGTCGAACGCGGCGTCCGCGAGCGCGCTAAAGTCGACATGCGCCGTGATGTCCTGCAATCCGACGCACGACAAGGCGTCGTCGCACACGCGGTGCCGACGGCAGCACGTCAGCGTTCCGCCGCCGCGCCGCGGGTGGAAGCGCTCGCGGCGCGGGGTGCCGTAATCGACGAGCAACACTACGCCCTTGCCGAGGATTCCGCCCCAGGAACGCACCCAATCTTCGGCGGCCAAGCCGATTTCGGCGACGAAGCCTTCCGGCAGCGCGTATTCGGTCGCCGCCTCGACCATCCTTTCGCGCGCGACCCCGGCCGCCAAGCGCTCGCTCCACTCGAACTCGCCGCGTTCCCACCGGATACCGCATTCGAAAACGGCGGGCGGCGTCCCTCCGCCGAGGCGTAAGCGACACACCGGCATCGCGTCGAGAACTTCGTTCGCGAGCACGAGTCCGTCGAAACGCTCCGGTGCGACGTCGATCCACTCGACACGGTCGAGCCAGCGCGGTGAAGCCTCGCCGAGCGTCTTTTTCTGACGCGCGCGCAGCGTCTCCGAGCGTTCGAGGATCGCGTACGATTCCGGCAGGTCGCCGGAGGCGTCGAGTTCGTTCAGGACATCAAGCGCGAGACGCCCCGTCCCCGCGCCGACTTCGACGATGCGCGGCGCGCACAGCGCCATGATTTCCCGCGCCGCGCCGGCGAGCGCGCGCCCGAAAAGCGGGGTCAATTCCGGCGCCGTGACGAAATCGCCCGATTCGCCGAAAATCTCGGCGTCGCTGAAATAGTAACCGAGCCCCGGCGCATAAAGCGCCAAGTCCATGAAGCGTGCAAAGTCGATCCATCCGCCGGAGGCTTCGATTTCCTCGGCGATGCGGCGCTTCAGGTTCTCGCTGCGCGCAGACTCGTCGCCCTGACTATTTTCCCGCATCGTTCCGCGCGCCTCCCTTTGGCGTGTCGAGCACCGTCAGCGCGCCGAAGTCAAACTCAAGCCGCGTCCATTCGTCGTGCGCGAGGCCGCGCCAGTAGCCGACGAGCGCGCGCAGAACGCCGGCGTGCGTGACGAGCACCGCGTCTTTTTCGCGCAGGGTTTCCGCGAACTCGACGGCGCGCGCGCGCAACTGCGCGACCGATTCGCCGCCGGGGGGCACGAAGCCGAGAAGGTCTCTCGCCCACGCGTCGAGCTGTTTCCGGTCGATCGAATCCCAGGCTTTCCCTTCCCACTCGCCGAAGTCGATTTCGGCGAGCCGCGCGTCGACCGTGATTTCGGGCGCGAGCGCCTCGGCGAGCCGCCGCGCGCGGCGCAGCGGGCTCGAAAAAACCCGCGCGCCTTCGGGCAGGCGGCCTTTGAGCTTTTCCGCGACGGGAAACGGGTCTTCGCAATCGACGTCAAGCCGCCCGTAACAAAGCCCGGGGGCGATCGAAGGCCTGGGGTGGCGGATCAGGAAAACGCGCATCTCAAGGCATCGCGCAGGAAAGGCCGAGATAGAAAGCCGCTTCGGAAAACTGCTGCGCCGCGCCGAGACAGTCTCCGGTATAGCCGCCGATCCGCCGCCGGAAGAGCCGCGTGAGCCAGCAAAGCGCCGCGAGCGCGAAAACGACGGCGAGGAAGGCCGAGGCGAGCGGCAGGAGGAGGAGCGGCAAAAAAGCCGTCAGCGCCGCGAACGCGAGTTCGTTCGACCCGATCGGCGCGGCAAGCGGTTTCGTCTTTCCGTCGGAACGCGCGTACACCATCGAATGCTGGATCAGCAGCGCGCAGAGGCGCGAGACCGCGTGGCCGGCGACGAGCGCCGACGGCAGACGCGGCGCCGGAATCTCGACAAGGATGAAGAAACGCGCGACGAGCATGAGGACGAGCGCGACGGCGCCGAAAGTGCCGAGGCGCGAATCTTTCATGATTTCGAGCGCGCTTTCTTTCGTCCAGGTGTTTCCGAAACCGTCGACCATGTCGCCCCAGCCGTCCTCGTGGAAAACGCCCGTGAGCACGACGGTCAAGGCGATCGACGCCAGAAGCGCCAGCGATTTCGGCCAGAACGACGCGAGAATCGAAAAGAACAGCGCGGCGAGCGCTCCGACGACGACGCCGACCGCCGGGAAGTAGCGCATCGCGTGTTCGAGACCCTCGGCGGCGTGCCCGACGCGCGCGGGAACCGGAAGGCGCGTGAAAAAGCGGAGCGCACCGAAAAAATGGACGGTTTCCTCGCGCAGGAGGCCGCACAACGCGCGCACCGCCCGCGCATCGCACCGCTCGTCCGCTCGCATGGCTCTGGGCGCTTTACTTCGCGCGCAACACGATGCCCGCCGATTCGAGGCTCGCCATCTCGTTCAGCATGAGAAGCGCCGCGCGCACGAGCGGCCACGCGAGCGCCGCGCCGGTGCCCTCGCCCAGGCGCAACCCCATATCGATCAAGGGGTTTGCGCCGAGCGCGGCGAGTTGGCTCGTGTGCCCCGGCTCGACCGAATGGTGGCAAAAAATGCAGTAATCGCAAATCGCCGGCGCGATGCGCGACGCGGCGAGGCACGACGCCGTCGCGATGAAGCCGTCGATGAGCAACGCCGCGCCGCGTTCCGCCGCGCCGAGCATCGCGCCGGCCATCATCACGATTTCAAAACCGCCGAATTCGCACAGGACCGTTTGTACGTCGGCGTTCGGCGGCAACTTCGCGCGGCGGACGGCGTTCGCCAGGAGTTCGCGCTTTTTCGCGAGGCCCGCGTCGTCGAGACCGGTTCCGCGACCGACGCAGTCTTCGAGCGGGGTTCCGATCAGACAATGCGTGATCAGCGAAGCCGACGCCGTATTGCCGATCCCCATCTCGCCAAAACCCATGAAACGGCAACCCGCGTCGACGAAGCCGCGCGCGAGCGCCGCGCCTTTTTCGAGCGCCGCGTCGTATTCCGCCGGCGTCATCGCGGGTTCTTCGAGATAGTTTCGCGTCCCGCGCGCGTTGATCTTCGCGTCGATGAGGTTTTCGCGCGCGCCGAAGTCGTGCGCGACGCCGGCGTCGACGATCGAGAGGTCGATCGCGTTCGCGCGCGCGAAGACGCTGATCGCCGCGCCGCCCGAAAGGAAGTTCTCGACCATCCGCCATGTGACCTCCCTCGGCTCGGCGGAAATCCCGGCGACCGACGCGCCGTGGTCGGCGGCGAAGACGAGGAAGCGCGGGACGGAAAGTTCGGGGGTGAGCGTCCGCTGGATACGGCCGACGCGCAGGGCGACGTCCTCGATCTGACCGAGCGAACCGGCGGGTTTCGTCTTGTTGTCGATCAAGCGCCGCAACTCCGCGTCGAGCGCCCCGCTCAGGGGAAGAATGTCGAATTTCATACGGGCTCCCGCGCTATGAAAAAAGCAAACCGAAATAGAACATGAGTTCCGAAAGCTGCTGAACCGCGCCGATGCAGTCGCCGGTATACCCGCCGATCCTCCTTTTGAACAGCCGCGCGAGCCAGAACGCGGCGACCGCGGCGAAAACGACGGCGGGAAGCAAGCGCCCGAAGCGGATGAAAATGAGAAGAAACCACGCGACGCTGAGCGTGATGTAAAGCTTCTCCCGGCCCTCCAGGCGGTTGTTGAAAGGCTTGGCCTTCCCGTCGGCGCGCGCGTAGTCGAGCGACCCCAGGACGAAGGTCGCGCAGAGCCTCGAAAACGCGCCGCCCGCGATCAAGGCCACCGGGACCAGCGCGGCGTCCATTTCGGACAAGGCGAGAAAGCGGCCGAGCAGGAGGAGCGTCAGTGCGGTCACGCCGAAGCTCCCGACGTGCGAATCCCTCATGATTTCGAGAACTTTTTCCTTCGTCCACCCGCCGCCGAAGCCGTCGACGGTATCGGCCCACCCGTCCTCGTGGATCGCGCCGGTCACATACACGATCGCCGCGATCGCCGCGAAAACGGCGACGGGTTGCGTCCAGAAACGCGACACGGTGAAAAAAACGACCGCGCCGATCGCGCCGACGATCAGGCCGACGGCGGGATAATACCGGATCGCGCGTTCGAGCGGCGCGCTGTCGAAGCCCCACGGGCCGGTCACCGGCAAGCGCGTGAAAAACCGGATCGCGGCGACGAGGATTTCAAGTTCGGTCTTGAACGACATACGACCTCCTTGTCAGAGGACAGAAGATAGAAGAGAACCGCGAAACACGGATACGCGCGAAAACGTTTTGCAAATACAGACCTTTCGCGTCTTTCGCGCCTTTCGCGGTAAAAATCGGTTTTCATCTGATTCCTGACCTCTGACATCTGATATACGCTTGCGGAACGTTGGGCATCGCTACGCTCACCCCAACCTATGCGGGCTCTGTCTTCTGTCCTCTGTCAACGGATACCCCGGCAGACGCCCGCCGAATCGAAAGTCGCCATCTCGTTGATCAGCAGAACCGACGACGCGATCAGCGGATAGACGACCATCGCGCCGGTTCCCTCGCCCAGGCGCAGCCCAAGGTCGACGAGCGGATTCGCGCCGAGTACGCGCAACTGCGCGGCGTGCCCCGATTCGGCCGAGTGATGCGTGAAAATGACGTAATCGAGAACGTTCGGCTCGATACGCGACGCGGCCAAGAGCGCCGAAGTCGCAATGACGCCGTCGGAAAGAATCGTGACGCCCGCCTCGGCGGCGGCCAGGTAGGCGCCGACCATCATCACGATCTCGAAGCCGCCGAATTCGGTCAGGATCGTCATGACATCCGTGTCTGCTGGAAGTTTCGCGCGGTCGAGCGCCTGCTGCATCAGAGCGCGCTTGCGCGCGAGGTCGGCGTCGTTCAGCCCCGTGCCGCGCCCGACGCATTCGGCGAGCGGCACGCCCGTCAGGAGATGCGTGATCAACGACGACGACCCCGTATTCCCGATCCCCTTCTCGCCGAGACCCATCACGTTGCAGCCGCGCGCGACCGCCTCGCGCGCGAACTGCGCGCCGCGGAGAAGCGCCGTTTCGCACTCTTCGCGCGTCATCGCCGGCTCGACGAGATAATTCCGCGTCCCCGTCGGCGCGACCTTCGCGTTGACGAGGCCGTCGCGCGCGCCGAAGTCGTGCGCGATCCCCGCGTCGATCACGACCATCGCCAGGCCGTGCTGGCGCGAAAACACGTTGGCGCCCGCGCCGCCGGCGAGATAATTCTCGACCATCTGCCAACTCACGTCGCTCGGATACACCGAAATGCCCGCCGCCGCCGCGCCGTGGTCGCCCGCGAAGATCAGCATATGCGGATTGGAAATCTTCGGCGACAGCGTTTTCTGAATCGCACCGATCCGAATCGCAATTTCCTCAAGTCGGCCGAGCGAACCGATCGGCTTCGTCTTGTTATCGACCTTGTCTCGCAGCGCGGCGTCGATTGTGTGATCGACCGCGCGAACAGTGAATTTCAATGACATGTTCCAATCCACGCCCGTGAGTGGGCAAAACCGTACGGAAGGAAGAACGCTCCTCCCGTGCATCGTTATCCCGAAAATCCCCATCCCCGACCATCCCTCAAGGGAAGCGAGGGGAAAGCCCATCCCGATAAAGCGGCAATTATACGACCAGCCGCCAACGAACCGAAATCCGGCGCCTTCGCAGCCTTTGCACTCTTCGTGCTAAGCTAGGCACCCATGAGCGAACTGATCATCGGCGGCGCCCGGTCGGGAAAAAGCCAACTCGCCGAGACGCGCGCGCGAGAAAGCGGCCTGCGCGTCGTCTACATTGCGACCGCGCAAACGCACGACGACGAAATGAAGCGCCGCGTCGCGCACCACCGCGCGCGCCGTCCCGCCGAATGGGGTCTC
>JAISDL010000163.1 GCA_031264825.1 Accumulibacter sp.
GGGCGCTCAATCTTATCGAACTCATCCACTTGTAGTCAGAAACCCGACACCCCTTCCTTCGTCAAAGTCTTGGCCTATCAGGGAAAGTGCGCTCATCGGGTGGGGGAACTTCGGGCTAAAGCTCACCCCAACCTATGCACTCTGGGAGTGTGGGCATCTTGCCCGCCTCGTGGATTTTTCTCCGGCGGCAACGCCGCCGCTGACTGATCTGTCCTCTGTCTTCTGTCCTCTTATCCCAGCTCGGTATATTTCTTGCTCGACCCGCGGCTTTTTTCGACCGGGTATTTCAAAGCGTTTTTCTCGATCTTCGCCCGCGTGGCTTCGACGAGGTCGATGCCGGCTTTTTCGGCGATGAGGACGAGGTAGATCAAGACGTCGGCGCATTCGTCGCCGAGCGCCTCACGCTCCTTCGCGTCGCCGCACCGCGCCGCGATCGCGTCGATTTCTTCGTCGCTTTTCCACTGCGTGAGTTCGAGCAGTTCGGCCGCTTCGAGGTTCAGCGAGACGATCAGGTTCCGCAGGGTATGGAAGCGGCTCCAATCCCGCGCGTCGCGGAATTGGAGCACAGCCCGTCTGATTTCGTCGAGCGGCATTGACGCCTTGGACTCAGGAAAAGAAACGCGCCTTGGCTTCTTCGGGAAGGGTCATCCCCGTCGTGTTGGCGCGCGCGAGAAGTTCCCAGTAATAACGATACGAGGCGCGGTCGTGGAGGGTGCCCTTGTGCGAGATCGGTCCCCACGAATTGTCCTGCGCGGCGACCAGGATTTCCGTCGCCATTTCGACTTCGGAAAAGTCCGGGCGCATCGCTTCGATGATCGGGATGATCTGGTTCGGGTGGATGCTCCACATCCGCAGACAGCCGAACTCGTTTTTCGCGCGGAGCGCGTCGTTCCGGATGAAATCGATGTCGTTCAGTTCGGTCGTGACGTTGTGCGTCGGCACGACGCCGTGCGCGAGCGCGGCGTTCGTGATTTCCGCCTTGGCGCGCGCGATCAGCGGGTGGTCGAATTGTCCGGGGCTCTTCATCGCCGCGCCGGGAATCGCGCCGTGGTGCTCGGAGACGAAGTCCATCAGCCCGAAATCGATCGATTCGACGCCGGGGAGCGCCGCGATTTCCCATACGTCGTGCAGAGCGCCGAGCGTTTCGATCAGGACGTGGACGGGAATTTCACGCCCGATCCCCGCCGCCGCTTCGATTTTGCGAAGTCCTTCGATTTGCGTGCGCGCGTCATTTACACTGCACGGTTTGGGAAGCATGATGAAGGGGAGGCGGCTGCCCGCTTTGGGAATCAGGATTTCGAGGTCTTTTTCCCAGTGGGGGTGCGTCACGTCGTGAATCCGGACGGCGACGCGACCGAAGCGGTTTTCCGAATCCATGACCAGCGCGGCGCACATTTCCGCGTGTTCCTTCTCCGCGCCTGCACGCGCGCCGTCTTCGCAGTCGCAGGTGACGTCGAAGAGAGGTCCGATTTCGTTCTGGAATTGTATTGCCTTTCTCAGGAATTTTTCCGAACCGGCGTAGTGGTCGACGACGGGGAGGATCGGGAAGGGCTTTTCGCCGGGGAAGAGAACAGAAGCAGGATGTTGCATGGAAGACTCCTTTTTCGTTGACTTGCGTACCGCGTATTATGCTACGAGAAAAGCGCGTGAACGATTGTTTTATTGAAAACTCTGAATTCGCGCTTGACGAAGGTTTTCACTGTGCGGTCACGAAAAAAGCCGCGCGGTACGCGGCTTTTTTGCGGGAACACCCGGCCTGCAAGAGGTCAGAGCAGGTGCTTGACCGTCGCGGCCTCCTTGCGTAGCTCGTTGAGCGAGGTGTCGAGTTTCGTGCGCGAGAATTCGTCGATTTCAACGCCTTGGACGATCTTGTAATTTCCATTCTTGCATTCGCACGGGAAGCCGAAGATGAAACCCTCTTCGATGCCGTAGGAACCGTCGCTCGGAACGCCCATCGTGACCCAGTCGTCGCGCCCGATGACCCAGTCGCGGACGTGGTTGAGCGCGGCGTTCGCGGCGGAGGCCGCCGACGAGAGGCCGCCGCGCGCGTCGATGATGACCATGCCGCGCTTGGCGATCGTCGGGACGAAATAGTCGAGCTTCCACGAGGCGTCGCCGATCAGTTTTTCGACGGCGTCGCCGTTCGATTCGCAATGGCGATAGTCCGAGTACATCGTGTCGGAGTGGTTGCCCCAGACGACGAGTTTTCTGAAACTCTCTATCGGGCGGCCGGTCTTCGCGGACAACTGCCAGAGCGAGCGGTTGTAATCGAGGCGCAGCATCGAGTGAATGTTCGCGGTATTGATGCGACCGACTTTTTTCGCGGCGGTCCGGGCGATGTAGGCGTTGGTATTGCAGGGGTTGCCGACGACGAGCACCTTGACGTCGGGATTTGCGGATTCCGCGATCGATTTACCGTGCACGGCGAAGATTTCACCGTTGACGGTGAGAAGCGACGCACGGTCCATCCCCGCGCCGCGCGGCCTGGAGCCGAGCAGGATGCAGATTTCGGCGTCCTTGAAGCCTTCGTTCGGGTCTGCCGACATGAACATCCCGGCGAGCGACGGATACGCGCAGTCTTCGAGTTCCATCATGACGCCTTTGGTCGCGGGCAGCATTTCCGGGAGTTCCAGCAACTGGAGGATGACGGGCTGGTCTTTCCCGAGCATTTCACCCGATGCGATCCGGTAAAGCAGGTTGTACGCGATCTTTCCGGCGGCGCCGCTGACCGCGACGCGAATGGGAGCTTTGGGCATGTTTTACTCCTGTAAATGAGAGAGGATATTCTGATGCACGGGAAGCATTATCCTGTAAATCGCGGTCGAATGCACACGTACTTGCGCGGAGGAAGCGTGGACGCGCAGGATCGCGTCTTCCCTCGCGCTATTCGCTGGGAAGGTCGATGCCCTTCAGTTTGCGGTAGAGGTCGACGGCGTACGAGTCGGTCATTCCGGTGACGAAGTCGGTGATCCGCAGGAGGCGCAAATACGGCGTCGGGTCGGGCATGCCTTTCGGGCCGAGGAATTGCGCGGGCAGGAGCCTGAGCAGCATGCGTTCGCGGGCCGTCATCGCGCGCCGTCCGACGCCGGCTTCGACGGCAGCGGTGAAAAGTGACAGGAGGCCGCCGAGGACCTCGAAGCCCGCCGTCTCGATTTCGAGCGCGGGACGCGCGACGTAAATCTGGTCGAACGCGACTTCCCTGATGGTCTGCAAGGGTTTTGCGAGCGGCGAATCGTCGAGCAGGTCGCGGTCGAAGTCTCCGGAGACGATCGCCGCTTCGTTTTCGAGGAAAACGGCCGCCGCGTTTTCGAGCAGTCGGCCGATCGCCTTGGCGCGCAGGTATTCGATGCGTTCCTTCGGTTCGGACATCCTTGCGAGTTTGTCCGCGCTCACGCCGCTCCCGGCCAGGTCGGCGAGCAGGTGTTCCGCGTCTTCGGTGCGGACGAAACCGACGCGCGAGGCGTCTTCCAGGTCGATGATCAGATAGCAGATGTCGTCGGCGACTTCGACGAGGAAGGCGAGCGGATGCCGAAGCCACGCCTGGTGCGGCAGGCGCTCTTCGAGTCCCGTTGCTCGCGCGACGCGCTCGAACGCGGCGAGGTCTTCCTGGAAAAACCCGAATTTTTTGTTGCTGTTGCCCAAGGGTTCGGGGGGTTCATGGTCGAGCGCGGAGGCTCTCGGGTATTTCGTAAAGGCCGCCAGAACCGCGCTCGTCAGTTGCAAGCCCGGGTTGGCCGGACTTTGCAGACGCGTCAGGATGCGAAAGCCCTGCGCGTTGCCGTCGAAACGCTCGAAGTCCGCGCGTTCGGCGCGCGTAAAATCGTGAGTCTCGAAGAGTCCGGACGACTTGAACCATTCGCGGATCGCGTCTTCTCCGGCGTGCCCGAACGGCGGGTTGCCGATGTCGTGCGCGAGGCAGGCCGCCGCGACGATCGCGCCGAAGTCCGCCGCTTCCACGTGTTTCAGGGAATGGCGGTCGATGATTTCGCGCCCGACGGTCGCGCCGAGCGATCGCCCGACGCAACTCGTCTCCAGGCTGTGCGTGAGCCGCGTTCGCACGTAGTCGCTGCGCGACAGCGGAAAGACCTGCGTCTTGTCCTTGAGGCGCCGGAACGCCGAAGTAAAGACGATGCGGTCGTAATCCTGCTGGAAGGCGGTGCGTTCGGGGGTGCCGGACGTCGCGCCCGCGCCGAGCCGTTCGGTCGACAGGAGGTGTTCCCAGTGCGTAGGCAAATCCATGTATGAGTGGTGATCCGAATCAGACGTTTGATTCTGCCAGTGTACCCAAAAAACGCGCGTATTCCGTTTTCGGAGCGCGCATAATTTGTTATCCGGTCGCTTTGTTCAGGCTTGCTTGCATCGGCGTGGGGATCCATTGGAAACTTTTCGATTTTTCGGTTTTGCCACGGATGCCTGCGTATACTGCCGTCTTCCGTCTCGTTCGGCGCCTTTTGATGCGCCGAGCGACAAGTGTGAAATCCCGATCTTGAAATGGAGCCGCCACCCGTGAAATTCCTGCACCTCTCCGACCTGCACATCGGCAAAAGCGTCAACGGTTTCTCGATGCTCGGCGAGCAGAAACACGCTTTTGCCCAGATTCTCGAATACGTCAAAACAGAAAACCCTTCGGTCGTCGTCGTCGCGGGTGATGTGTACGACCGCGCCGTGCCGGGCGTCGACGCCGTCCAGGTATTCGACGATTTTCTGACCTCTCTTGCCGGCGAAGAGGTCGTCGTGCTGCTGATTTCGGGCAACCACGACTCGCCCGAGCGTTTGAATTACGCGAGCCGTCTCTTGACGGACAAGCGTTTATTCCTCTACGGCGCGTTCGACGGCAGGGTCCGCAAGCTTACGCTCGCCGACGAGCACGGCGGCCTGAATTTCTGGCTACTGCCTTTCATAAAACCGTCGTCGGTTCGCGGATTTTTCGGCGATCAAAAGATCGAAACCTACGGCGATGCGGTTGCGGCGGCTTTGGATTCGGCGGGAATCGACTATGCCGAACGCAATATTCTCGTGTCGCACCAATTCTACGTGAAGGCGGGTATATCCCCAATTCGGTCGGAATCCGAGTTGAATCCCGTCGGCGGTCTCGACGCGGTCGACGCGGGGTCGATCGAGAACTTCGACTACGCCGCGCTCGGGCATTTGCACGGGGCGCAGACCGTCGGCGCGGAGAATCTCCGCTACGCGGGGTCGCCGATCAAGTATTCGCTCTCCGAATGGCGGCACGAAAAATCCGTCGCGCTCGTCGAACTCGGAAAGAAGGGCGCTTTGACCGTCCGCGCGCTCCCTCTTTTTCCGCTCCACGACATGCGCGAAATCAAGGGAGAACTTGCGGTGCTGACGAGCGACGAAGTCTCCTCGCTCGCCGACCGGGAAGATTATCTTCGCGTCATTCTCACCGACGAAGAGGAAATCATCGACCCGATGGGAAAACTCAGGAGCGTTTATCCGAATATCATGAGCATCGACTTTGAATACGCGCACACGCGGGTCGATACGGGCGCGATTTTCACGGACACTGAGACGATCGAGAGGTTGTCGCCCTTCGACCTGTTCAGCGAATTTTGTCTCAATACGCAAGGCTCGACGATGAGCGAGGAACAGTCCGAAATCGTACGCGAGCTGCTCGACGAGGAGGGCGAACGATGAGACCCGTCAGACTGACGATGAGCGCCTTCGGTTCCTAC
>JAISDL010000202.1 GCA_031264825.1 Accumulibacter sp.
CGCGGGATCATCGTTCGTCACTTCGACAAGCCGCGGATCGGAGAGTATTTGCGCATCACGGTCGGGACCGACGCCGAGTGCTCGATGCTCGTCGACGCCTTGGGCCAGATTTTTTCAGAACCGGAATAGCGGGTACGGACGGCGGACGGGGCTGTCAGCGAACCATCCCTGTAGAAGGAAAGGCGGGGATCGGCCCTCGCGCGGCGAGGTCGGTCGACTCGCTGATCTTGCGCCAGCGCTCGGCAGCCGCGCTCCGCGCGGCTTCGACCTGAGCGTAGCTGGATACGCCGTCGCTCCCGATGAAGAGGTGTATGGGCGGGTCGTCGTGTTCTGCCAGACGCAGGATGACTTCGGCGATCCTCACCGGGTCGCCCAGCGAACCGTCCACCAGTTGTGCCAGGATGTCCCGCATGGGGCGGACGCCCGCCGCGTAGTCGGGCAGCAGTTCCGGGGCCTGACTCAACGCGGTTCTGGCCCAATCGGTCCGCATCGACCCCGGCTCGACCGCGGTGACTTTTACGCCGAACGGCGCGGCTTCCTGAGCCAGCACCTCACTGAAACCGCTGACGGCCCACTTCGCCGACTGGTACGCGGCGAGACCCGGCGAACCGATGCGCCCGCCGACGGAAGAGATATTGATGATGCGACCTGCGCGCTGGGCGCGCAGGAGCGGGAGCGCCGCGCGGGTGAAATGCACAACGCCGTAGAAGCAAGTGTCGATCTGGTACTCGAAATCGTCGTCCGGCGTTTGCTCGAACGGGGCGAAATGGGCGAAGCCGGCGTTGTTGACCAGTACATCGAGCCGACCGAAGCCGTTGATCGCCGCCTGTACGGCGGCTTTGGCCTTGCCGGCATCGGCAACGTCCAGCACGGCGGCGCGGAAGCGGTCGCTGCCGTAGCGATCTTCGAGCGCGGCGACGTGATCCAGCTTGCGAACCGTGACCAGCAGGCGATCCCCCACAGCCAGGACCGCTTCGGCAATCGCGCAACCCAGCCCGCAACCGGCGCCGGTCACGAGCCAGACCTTTGGCGCGGTGTTCCCGGAAGGCTCCGAAACGCCGGTGCCTGCGCGCGCCGCCAGCGGCGCAACGGCAAGAGCCGCCCCGGCCTTGAGCAATTCGCGGCGTCGCCGGGAAGGGACGGCGTGCCCTCCACCGGGTTTATCGTGTTCATTGGACATCGTGAAATCCTCTTGTACTTTTTCAGGATGGCGGCGACGATGTTTGCGCATGTTTGCACGGTATGCGTCGTCGGCTCGATAAAAATAACCAGTTGGTTAGTTTATTTTTGGCGGGGCGTTTTGTCAAACGTCCACCCGGTTTTTTCGGGATTCGATTCGAGCGATTCCCTTGCGTTCGTACTTGACGAAGCGCTTTGCGTACGGCGCCGGGGTGCTGCGACGCCGATGGCGAGAGCACTCGGTCGGGCTTATAATCGAAGACGCCGCCGTTTCATTCCTTTTCCAGTTCATTTCTGCCGCGTTGGCGGGATGGAAGGGGTATGAAATCGCCCCTACCCAAGGAAGCGCCCATCCGCGATGAAAAAATCCGATAGAACCAAGCAGCGCCTGCTCGAAGCCGCGACGGCGGAATTCGCCGCCTACGGCTTTGCCGGTGCCCGGGTTGATCGCATCGCGCAGGCTGCCGACGCGAACAAGCAGGCGATCTACGCCTATTTCGAGAGCAAGGAGAGCCTGTTCGAGGCGGTATACGACGAAATGGTGACCCGCTTGATCGCCGCCGTACAGATGGACGCGGGCAATCTGCCGGGCTACGCCGCCAGCCTCGCCGATTACTACGCGGGGCACCCCGAAGTGCTGCGCATCGCTTCGTGGTACGAGTTGGAAAAAGCCGGGCAGTCGCCCAGGCCCGCCGCCTCCGAGCGCGCCACTCAAAGCAAGATCGCGGGAATCGCGGCGGCGCAGAAAGCGGGCACGATCACCGACCGTTTTCGCCCCGAACACCTGCTGGAGTTGATTCTGGGCATGACCCGATCCAGCGTGTACGAATCGGCGGCGCCGGCAAAGGCCAGCGCCTCGCGCAAGGCGCTGGTCGAAGCCATCGAACGGCTCGTGCGGCCCTGATTTTGGCGAACCGGAAAATGACCTTCCCAAAACTCGCCGCGACTCTCTGCCTTTCCTTGGTATTTCTTTACGGGATATTTGCCGCCGGTTTCCAGTACGGCTTGCATGACCCGTCGGCCGGTGCGCCGCTGTACGACGGCCCGATCATCTCCGACGCCAGGCAAAAGCCGCTTCGATCACGGTTCAATCATGAAACCACGGCCGCCGAACTTGTCGAGGGACTGGATTTACGGGGGAAGGTCATCGTCGTCACCGGCGGACACAGCGGCACGGGGCTGGAAGCGGTAAAGGCTTTGACTTCCGCGGGAGCGACCGTGATCGCGTTGGCGCGCGATGTGAAACGCGCCGAGGAAAACCTGCGAAGAATCGCGCACGTGGAAATCGAAGCCGTCGATCTGCTCCAGCCGGAATCCATCGACGCTTTCGCGAAAAAGTTTCTCGCGCAGGGCCGCCCCCTGCACATTTTGATCAACAGCGCAGCCATCATGGGCATTCCGCTGGAAAGGGATCGCCGTGGATACGAGCGCCAGTTCGCAACCAACGTACTCGGCCATTTCGCTTTGACCGCCAGACTTCTTCCCGCGCTGAAACGGGCGAATGGCGCGCGTATCGTGAATCTTTCCTCGCGCGGACATCGCGTGAGCGGCGTGCTTTTTGACGATATCCATTTCAAGCATACTGAATATTCCGGGATGCGCGCCTACGCGCAGTCGAAAGCCGCTCTGGTTCTCCTCACGGTCAAACTCGACGCGCTGTTGCGAGAACACAAGATCCGGGCCTACGCCGTGCATCCCGGCCCCGTGCCCTCGAGTGATTTGTTCGCGGCGGGGCGCGTCGGTTCCGATTCCCGCGCCAAGGTGTGGCTTGCGAGATTGCACGCCAGACTCGCGCGCGTCCTCCATGTCACCGAAGCGCTGAATATCGTTCGCCGACCAAAAAATGTCGGCGACCTGTACAAGACCGTGCAACAGGGCGCGGCGACGACCGTATGGGCTGCCACAAGCGAAGACCTGGAAGGGTTCGGCGGCGTCTATCTGGAAGACTGCAACATCGCCGTCGTCGTCCCGAACGGCAGCACGGCGCCTTTCGGCGTCCGACCGTGGGCGTTCGATGAAGCGGCGGCGGAACGCCTCTGGAGGTTTTGCGAAGAGATGACGGGCATTCGTTTTGCGGCGCTTGCGCAAAGTAGCGAAGCGCCAAAGGTAATTCAGTCCAGCGAAAAATGAAACGTAAAACTGAAGCGTACGATATTCTCTGATGAAAATATCGTACGCGCCATTGATTGGAGTATTGATCTTTTTGGGCGGGATATGTATCCAAAATGAGCAAATCAGACAACAACATTATCCTGTACCAGGATGAAAACGGCATTACAAGAGTGTCCGTGCGTTTTTCAGATGAGGATTTGTGGCTGGCCGAGTTACAAATTGCCGAAATCTACGATACCTCGCGCCAAAACATAAATCAGCACATCGCCAACATCTATAAGGACGGCGAACTTGCTGAAAATTTAACTTGCAAGAAATTCTTGCGAGTTCAAACCGAAGGAAAACGGCAGGTCGAGCGTAACGTAGATCATTACAACCTCGACATGATCATCGCCATTGGTTATCGCGTCCAATCGCAGGTGGCCACGCGCTTTCGACGCTGGGCAACGCAGCGTCTGCACGAATATATCCAAAAAGGATTCGCCCTGGATGATGAGCGCTTGAAGCAGGGCGGCAACCGCTATTTCCGCGAGCTGCTTCAGCGTATCCGCGATATTCGTTCTTCGGAACGCAATTTTTATCAGAAGGTCACGGATATTTACGCAACTGCCATTGACTACGACCCGCGCTCGGACATGACCAAGAAGTTCTTTGCCACGGTTCAGAATAAATTGCACTTTGCGGTGCATTCCCATACGGCGTCGGAACTCATTCATGGTCGCGTAGACAGCGACAAGCCGCTGGTCGGCATGACAAGTTTCAGGGAGAATTACATCACCAAAGACGATGTAAAGATCGCCAAGAATTATTTGTCGGAACAGGAATTGTCGCAACTGAATCTCTTGGTGTCCGCGTTTTTGGATCTTGCCGAATTCCAGGCCGTGCAGGAGCAGCCGATGTCCATGTCGGATTGGATTGCCTCGCTGGATCATCAGATACTTGGTGTGCGCCGCGAAATTTTGAAAGGTTCGGGGCGAATTTCCCACCGGCAAGCCATCGAAAAAGCCGAGAAGGAATTTGAAATATATCGAGAACGGGAAATGAAACAGATTGAAAGCGACTTCGACCGCGCGGTCAAAGCACTTGCGCGATTGAATCCGCTAACCGCGAAGGACGCCGACAATGCAAAAGATTAACGAAGGCGCGCCGTATCGGCACCCAGCGGCGTGTTTCCGACGACCTTGTTGATCGTCACGTAGCGTGACCCCAGGCGTCCTTCGCCGTTGATCCGCTCGCGCCGCGCCTGCAAATAGCCGCGCTGCGCGTCGAGCACCGCGATGAAATCGGTGACGCCGCCGTCGTAGCGCGCGAGCGCAAGCTGCCAGATGTCTTGGGCGCTCCGCTCGCGCTCCTCCAGTTCCCGCAACTGTTGCCGCTCGGCGGAGTAGGCGCTCAGCGCGTCGTCGATCTCCTGCCACGCCTTCAGCACGGTCTGCTGGTAGTTTATCGCCGCTTCCTGCTGTTGCAGTTCGCGCAGTTGCACCACGCTCTTGCGGCGGCCGTGGTCGAACAGCGGCAGCGCGAGGCTGGGGCCGACCGACCAGGCGCGGCTCCCCCAGTCGGAAAATTCGCCGCTCAAATAAGACTCGTAGCCGAATCTCGCGCCGAGGCGGATGCTCGGATACAGATCGGCCTGCGCGACGCCGATGCGCGCGGTCGCGCTGTGCAGCCGCGCTTCGGCGGCGCGGATGTCGGGGCGCCGCAAGGCCGCTTCCGACGGCAGACCGAGGGCGAGGTCGGGCGGCATGAATTCGACCTCCACGGCTTGCGGTGCAAGCTCGTCGCGCAAGGCGCCGGGGCGTTCGCCGAGCAAGAGCGCGATCTGGTTGGCGTTGACGCCTTCCTGCGCCAAGAGACCCGGCAACTGCGCCTTCATCGCAGCGAGTTCGGCGCGCCGGCGTTCCAGGTCCAGGTGGTCGAGCACGCCGCCCCGGACGCGCGCGCGGGTGAGTTCGAGGCGTTCTTCCAATGCGGCGACCTCCTCGCGCATCACCTGGATCAGGCGCTGCGTCGTGCGCAACTCCAGATAATTGCGTACGACGTCGCTGGCAAGGCTCAAGCCTGCCAGCTCGAAGAGCGCGGCGTGTTGCGCCGCGTCGGCGTCGGCGGCTTCGACCGACCGGCGCACGCGGCCCCAGAGGTCGAGTTCCCACGAAGCGTCGAATCCGGCCTGGTAGAGCGTGAAAGGTTCGCTCAAGAGTTGCGCGGCGTTCGGCGTCGACGCGGCGGAGGCGCCGCCGAGCGCGTTGAACACGCGCGTCGCGGCGCCCCATTCGCTCTGGCGCTGGCGCGTGGCGCCGCCGGTGAGATCGATTTGCGGCGCGCGCTGCGCCGCGACACCGGCGCGTTGCGCGCGCGCTTGCGCGAAACGCAGCGCGGCGGTTTGAAGGTCCGGGCTGGCGTCGAACGCCCGCTGAAGCAGCCGGTCGAGCACCGAGTCGCCGAAGGCTTGCCACCACCGCGCCGGAAGCGTTTCACCGGTGTCGACGCGCGTGCGCAGCGATTCGTCGCCGCTGCGCCAGCTCGTCCAGTCTTCGGGGGACGCCGGCGTCGGTTTGACGAAATCGGGGCCGGCGGCGCAAGCGGCAAGCGCGATCACGAGCAGGAACGAAGCCGGAGGTGGCGGACGATGCGGACGGTACGGAAGAAAATGAAAGTCGGACACGGTCGAACCCCGGACTTTTACGAAAGACGATTGCGGAAGAGC
>JAISDL010000222.1 GCA_031264825.1 Accumulibacter sp.
CGAATTTTCAGGCCGAAACCGGGAGCGGACGCGCCGACGGCACGGGGGGGACCCCGTGTGAGAAAAACGCGGTAGGCCGGCGGAACGGCGATACCTGATTCCTTTTCCAGTTCATTCCTACTTTGATGCCGAGCCGCAGACAGTACAAGTAGTACGGCAAGGCGAGTCGACAAAGGAAGGGATGAACTGGAAATGGAATGATTTCTTTTTTTCGGATTTCCCTGTATAATGCGCGGCTCATTTTGGCAACCGCTGGGGAGTCGCCAAGTTGGTTAAGGCACCGGATTTTGATTCCGGCATTCGAAGGTTCGAATCCTTCTTCCCCAGCCATGCGATCATCGATCCGGGCGGATGGCCGTGCGTCTTTCCGCCCGTCTGTGTTTCCCGAGCCGGGGGGAAAGCAAGATGCCTTACGAAAGTCTGATGGTATTCACGGGCAACGCCAACCGTAAACTGGCGTGCGAGGTTGCCAAGCGCCTGAACATTTCGCTTGGCCGCGCCCACGTCGGGCGTTTTTCCGACGGAGAAATTTCCGTCGAAATCCAGGATCACGTGCGCGGACGCGACGTCTTCATCCTGCAATCGACGTGTGCGCCGGCGAACGAAAACCTGATGGAACTCCTGATCATGGCGGATGCCCTGAAGCGCGCTTCCGCCGGTCGAATCACTGCGGCGATCCCCTATTTCGGCTATTCGCGGCAGGACCGCCGCGTTCGGTCGGAGCGCGTTCCGATCGCCGCCAAACTCGTCGCCGACCTTCTTGCGGCGTCGGGCGTCCAGAAGGTACTGACGATGGATTTGCACGCGGAGCAGATCCAGGGTTTTTTCAACATCCCCGTCGACAACATCTACTCGTTGCCGATCATGCTCGCCGACGTGTGGAAAATGAACCTCGACGATTTGACGGTCGTCTCCCCCGACGTCGGCGGCGTCCAGCGCGCCCGCGCGCTCGCCAAGCGCCTCGAGTGCGATCTTGCCATCATCGACAAACGCCGTCCGAAGGCCAACGTTTCCGAGGTCATGAACATCATCGGCGACGTGAAGGACAGAACCTGCGTCATCATGGACGACATCGTCGACACGGCAGGGACGCTCTGCAAGGCCGCCGTCGCGTTGAAGGACACGGGCGCGAAGAGCGTCATGGCGTACTGCGTCCATCCGGTGCTGTCGGGCGAGGCGGTCGAGCGGATCGCGCATTCCGCGATCGACGCGCTCGTCGTCGCCGATACGATTCCCTTGAGCGAAGCGGCGCAGCGTTGCGACCGCATCCGGCAACTCTCGGTCGCCGACGTGCTCGCCGAGACGATTCGCCGGATCAGCAACGACGATTCCGTCTCGTCGCTGTTCATCGAATGAGTTTCACGATGCCGTTTGAGGCGCCGAAAAGGCGCGGGGCGAGCCAATAAGAGCGGTTTTTCCGATTTCATCATTTCCTGCCTGGTCGCGGGCGGGTTGTTCATCACAGAGGAGCAGTCACCATGAAATTTGAACTTGAAGCACAACAGCGCGTCACGCAGGGGTCCGGAGCGAGCCGCCGCCTGCGCCGCGCGGGCAAGGTCCCGGGAATCCTTTACGGTGGGAGCGAGGCGCCGACGCCGATCGAACTCGACCACAACGCGCTCATCCTGGCGCTGCGCAAGGAGGCCTTTCATTCGTCGATCGTAACGCTGAAGATCGACGGCGCGGAACGCGCGGTTCTCCTGCGCGACGCGCAGATGCACCCCTACAAGCAGCAAGTGCTGCACATCGACTTCCTGCGCATCGACGAAAACCGTGTCATCTACCAGAGGGTGCCGCTGCATTTCATCAACGGTGATATTTCGGTCGGCGTCAAGCGCGACGGCGGCGCGGTTTCGCACGCGATGAACGAGATCGAAGTCGCGTGTCTGCCGAAAGACCTGCCGGCTTTCGTCGACGTGGATTTGAAAGACCTTCAGGCCGGCCATTCCCTCAACGTTTCGCAGATCGTTTTCCCCGAAGGCGTCAAACCGGTGTTGCACACCGACGAAGACCCGGTCGTCGCGACGATCGTCGTGGTTCGCAAGGAAGAAACCGCCACCGACACCGACGAATCCGCGGCGCCTGCCGTTTCCGAAACGCCGTCGGCCTGAGTTTCGGGCCTCGTTCCATTGTAATTCCTTTTCCAGTTCATTCATGCCGAGAAGACGAGCCGCAGACAGTACAGGTAGTACGGCAAGGCGAGTCGACAAAGGCAGGGATGAACTGGAATGGAATAAACCAACCGTGACGCGAAGACGAACCGAAAACGGCGCCGTGGCGACGCGGCGTCGGCGCGGTCGTTTTGGAAACTTCGGAAACGAAATCCGCCGCCGTGAGCGCGGTATCAGGCTCTTCGCTTTTTTTTGATCCATGCCCGCTCCACGTTTGGTCGTCGGCCTCGGCAACCCCGGTGCGGAGTACGAGGACAATCGCCACAACCTGGGGTTTTGGTTCGTCGATCGGCTCGCGCAAGACCTTGAAGTCGCTTGGGCGCCGCAAGGAAAATTCTTCGGCGCCGTCGCCAGAAGGGGGGAGTTGCGCCTGCTCAAACCGACGACCTTCATGAACTGTTCGGGTCGCTCGGTCGCCGCGCTCGCGCTCTTCTACCGGATTCTCCCCGACGAAATCCTCGTCGTACACGACGACCTCGACTTGCCGCCGGGAAGTATCCGCGTCAAGCAAGGCGGCGGCAACGGGGGGCACAACGGACTCAAGGATGTTCAAGCGAGCTTAGGGACTCCCGACTTCTGGCGCCTGCGTCTCGGAATCGGCCACCCCGGCGACCGTGAAGCGGTGCTGAAGCACGTACTCAGAGCGCCGCGCGGTGAGGAACTGCCGCTGATCGACCGCGCGATCGACCGCTGTCTTCTGGCGTGGCCGAATTTCGCGTCGGGCGACTACGAGGCGGCTAAGCGTGCTTTGCACACGAAAAAGGAATCATAAAGGAATGATTGCATGAGTCTCAAATGCGGAATCGTCGGCCTGCCGAACGTAGGGAAATCGACGCTTTTCAATGCGCTGACGCAGGCCGGCGCCGCTGCCGAGAATTACCCGTTTTGCACGATCGACCCCTCCGTCGGGATCGTCGAAGTGCCCGACAAACGCCTCAAACGGCTCGCCGACATCGTCCGACCGCAGCGAATCGTCCCCGCCGTCACCGAATTCGTCGACATCGCCGGCCTTGTCGCGGGCGCGTCGAAGGGCGAGGGACTCGGCAATCAGTTTCTCGCCAACATCCGCGAGACCGACGCGGTTCTTCACGTCGTCCGCTGTTTTGACGACGACAACATCGTCCACGTATCGGGAGGCGTCGACCCGCTCCGCGATATCGAGGTCATCAACACCGAACTCGCGCTCGCCGACCTTTCGACCGTCGAAAAAGCGCTCAACCGCTACCGCAAACCCGCCAACGCGGGGGACAAGGACGCCCGGTCAATCGTCGCCGTGCTCGAAAAATGCTTCGCGTGTCTCGACACGGCAAAACCCGTGCGGGCGCTCGATTTCACTCCGGCGGAAAAAGCGTTTCTCAAGCCGCTCTGCCTGATCACCGCCAAGCCGGTGCTTTACGTTGCCAACGTCGCCGAAAACGGCTTTACCGACAACGCCTATCTCGAGACGGTGCGTGATTGTGCCGTGACGGAAAACTCCGAAGTCGTCGCGGTTTGCGCCGCGATCGAAGCGGAAATCGCCACGCTCGGCGACGAAGAAAAACCGCTTTTCCTCGCCGACTTGGGTCTCGACGAGCCGGGACTCGACCGCCTGATCCACGCCGCGTACCGCCTCCTCGGCCTCCAGACCTACTTCACCGCGGGTGAAAAAGAGGTCAAGGCTTGGACGATCCATCGCGGCGATACCGCGCCGCGCGCCGCGGGCGTCATTCACACCGATTTCGAGCGCGGCTTCATCCGCGCGCAAACGATTTCTTTCGACGATTACATCGCCTGCGGCGGCGAACTCGGCGCGCGCGAGGCCGGAAAAATGCGCGCCGAAGGCAAGGACTACGTCGTTCAGGACGGCGATGTATTGAACTTTCTGTTCAACGTTTGACGGTTGGAAACCCGGCGGTATCGCAACGCCCTTGCAACTATCCGCAATTTGCGTATAATTTGAGCGATGAAAGCACTCTTCGTCGAATTACCCGCTTTTTCTCGTTACCGGGACGACTATCTGGATGACGAAGGCTTCCGTGGCCTGCAGGATGCCATGGTGAAGAACCCCGAAGCCGGTAGCGTGATCGCGGGGACGGGAGGGTTGCGCAAGCTACGGTATGGCGACCCGCGCCGAGGCAAGGGCAAACGCGGTGGTCTGCGGATCATCTATTATTGGTGGAATGGCTACTCGCAATTCTGGCTGTTTACCCTGTACGACAAGGATGAAATGGAAGACTTGAGTTCTGACGAGAAGAGGGCGCTCAAGGGTATCCTGAAAACGGAACTGGAGGCGAAGCGATGAAAAAACGGAACTTGTTTGCTGAGATCGTCGAGGGCTTCGATGCTCTGTCGGACGCGCGCGCCGGCAAGCGGACACTGCGTACGCACGAAGTGGAAATCAATCCCGCGCCGGAGGTGGATGCCGACGAATTGCTGGCCTTGCGCGAGCGTCTGCGCCTGTCGCGTCAGCTCTTCGCTCGCTACTTGCGTACGAACCCTCGCACGCTGGAAAACTGGGAGCAGGGGCGTGCCAAACCCAACGCCCAGGCGGCGCTACTGATTCGTCTGGTCGAGAGGTTTCCCGATACAGTGGAACGCTTGGCGACGGTCTGACGGATTTCCAAAGGCGGCCGCAAGAAATACCAACAACAATAAGCAGTTGTTTTTTATGAAGAAAATTCATCAAATTGAGATGTTATGGCGCAGAACATCTCAATGTGCCGCGCCGTAAAAGATCGAAGCGCGTTGCTTCAATCTTATTGCAAGCATATTCCCCAAGGTGTAGCATCTCGGCGTTTCGGGTGCCTCGATTGAATTCTTGATCGGGGTGAAACGGGAAGCCGGTGGTGTTCAGAGTCAGCACACGTTTGAACCATTCCGGCGCAGCCCCCGCTGCTGTAGGCCTGACGACTTCGTCAAAACGCCACTGTGCAAAGCATCGCATGGGAAGGCGACGAAGAAGGAAGAAGGCAAGCCAGAAGACCGGCCCGAAAATGCTTAGAGCTGTGTCCCCGGGGCGGGGATAAGCCGGCCGGCTGGCAAAAATGCGTTTAATGGACCAGCTTCCTGCTTTCCACTCGGGGTCACCATTGCGGCGTCGAAAACGCCGCGAACCAAAAAATCGGAGAACCGAGAGGAATCATGCCAAACAATTCTTACCCCCATCGGCTTTTCAAGCCGAAGTCCTTGTATTTTCTCATGTTATGCGCCATTTCAGCGCAAGCGCAGGAAGCGCGCGATCCCGTTCTGAGGACGGTCGACGTCGTCGGGTCGCTTGAGGCGGCGACGCTCAACCTGTCGACGCCCTCGCAAACCGGCAGCCGGACGGGATTGAGCGCGAAAGAGCTTCCGGCGAGCCTTGAAAGTATCGACAGCCAGACGATCGCCGAACGCGGCGATACGCAGATCATCGACGCGAT
>JAISDL010000032.1 GCA_031264825.1 Accumulibacter sp.
CCTCGGAATCATTGCTGTACGTCAGATTTCACCGAAATTATCGGGTTGTTCGAGGTGCCCTAAGACCGAAGGTCATGACACCGTTGAGGTTGACGGTGTTGCCGGTTGCGGCGCCTGAGTCAGATTCGCTACCGAAAACGTCGCCGCCAACCTGACCGCTGTTCAGGTTGACGGTGTTGTTGGTCACGACGCCGTTGGAGTAGCCGCCGATGATGTCGGAACCGACCGTACCGCCGTTTACGTTGACGGTGTTGTTGGTCACGGCGCCACTAGTGGAGGCGCCGCCGTTGACGATACCGTTGACCGTGCCGCCGTTTAGGTTGACGGTGTTGTTGGTCACGACGCCGTTATCGGAACCGCCGCCGTAGACGTCGCCAGCGATCGCGGCGGCGCCGCTGATTTCGACGCGGTTGTTTTGCACGGCGCCTGAAACGGAGTAAGCACCGAAGGCGCTGCCAAAACCGCCTGTTATGCTGCCTGTAAAGTTCAGGATGTTGTCTGTGGGCGTTCCGTTGAAATTGAGACCATTATCCGGGGAGTCGCTGTTGCCGAAGACATTCTGAGAAACCGAACCGCTGAAATTGACTGTGTGTTGCCCGAAGGCCGGAGACGCTACGAAGAGCGCCGCGACTATGATCGCCGCGCGGCTTAGGCGATTAGAATGAGAGAGAAACTGTGTGTAGCAATAAGCGTGCCAGCGAGTGCCGGCGATTCAATGCCACGTGTCATTTGCTTCATGCCCTGCCTCCCCGTGTGAATATGGTCAACGACTGTCATTATAGTGAGGTGAAATTCCAAGGCAAGAGAAATTTCAAGCATAGGGTGGGGTGAGCGGAGCGATGCCCAACATCAGGAGACAGAGGTCAGGAGACGGGAGACAGAGAAGTCAGCGGCGGCTTCGCCGCCGGAGAAAAATCCACGAGGCGGGCAAGATGCCCACACTCCCAGAGTATAGGTTGGGGTGAGTGCAGCGATGCCCAACGTTCCGCAGCGTGCATAGGTTGGGGTGAGCGGAGCGATGCCCAACGTCTCGCTTGCGCGAAGCGCAAGCCATTTCAGGGATCAGGGATCAGGAGACAGGAATCAGATCGGTCAGCGGCGGCGTTGCCGCCGGAGTGACGAAAATCCACGCGGAATACCATCCCACCGTTATTCATGCGCCTGCGGAATCGTTGGGGTTCGCTGCGCTCACCACCAACCTATACCGCCGATGGGCACGGCACGCCGTACCCCTGCAAAGACTTTCGCGCCTTTCGCGGTTGAAATCGGTTTTCATCTGATTCATGATACCTGATAAACCTGCGGAATCGTTGGGGTTCGCTGCGCTCACCGCCAACCTATACCGCCTAAACCTATACCGCCGATGGGCACGGCACGCCGTGCCCCTACAAAGACTTTCGCGTCTTTCGCGTTTTTCGCGGTTGAAATCGGTTTTCTTCTGTTTCCTGATACCCGATAGGCGCCTGCGGAATCGTTGGGGTTCGTTACGCTCACCGCCAACCTATACCGCCGAGATGCGCCTGCGGAATCGTTGGGGGCAGCAGTGCTCACCACCAACCTATACCGCCGAGGAATCATCAGTTGAGAACAAAGCGCAGGCCGTTGAGAATCTGTTCGAGCAGGAGGAGCGCGCCGCGCTCGCCGAGCAGGGTTTTTTCGGTGACGTCGAGGTAGCCGAGCGTCGGGAGGGCGATTTCGACGCCGCAGCATTTTTGCCCCGAAAGTTTCAGGCCCGAAATCGTGTTGCCGTCGGCGAAGACGATGTGCGTCGGCGTTTCGAGAATCGGGTTTTGGAGCGCGTCGCGGCAGTGGATGCCGTCCAGCCAGGTTTCGAGTTTTTCGGTAAAGCCGCTTTCCGCGTCGGGGAGCGTCGAGATCGCGGCGGGGATCATGCCGAGGTAGCCGCAGAGCCATTGGGTCAACGCGCAGGCGAGCGAGGCTTCGGCCTTGATCGAGAAGAGCGCGCCTTTGGGCAGGCCGAGCAGCGACGAGTAGCGGGCGAGGGTGAGGTAGGCGCGGGCGCGCGCCCTGCCGATGCGGTCTTCGGCGTTTTTGGGGTCCAGGCCGAGAAAGCGCGCGACCTGCCGGACGAAGGCTTCGCTTGCGTCGAAGCCGATCGGCGGACCTTCGTCGAGGATCAGGGTGGGGGTGCCGTAGTCGCTCTCCAGTTTTTCGGCGATTTTTCTGCCGTATTCGGGGTAGACGACGACGTTCAACGCGGCTTCGGCGATGCGTTTGAGCGTTTCGACGTCGTCGCCGGCGCCCGGGGCGGCGATGACTTCGGCGCCGCAGTCTTTCAGCAGGTCTTCGAGCGCGCGGCGGTTGTTTTCGAAGTGTTTTTGGTAAATGCTGAGGCCGAGCAGGTTGACGGCGTTTTTTCGGGGTTTTCGCCGGGCGGGTTCGATCGCGTCGAAGACTTTGATCAAGGCGTTCTGGTAGCCTGTTCCGAAATACCCGGAGTATCCTGTGCTTTCGAGCGCGAAGCGGGCGACGCCGTCGTTTTTTCCGGCGAGCAGGTGTTCGACGTCGTCTCCGATCAGCGCGGCGCCCGGCGAGTTGATGACCGCGATCAGCTTGTAGTCTTTTTGGGCGAGGACGCGGAGGATTTCCGATACTTTTTCCCGGCTTCCGAAAACGTAGTCGTGCGCGTCCAGAAAGGTCGATGGGATGCGCGCCTGACCGAAGTGAAAGCGCTCGGAGTATTCCGAGGGGTGAAAGCTCAGGCTGCGGATGTACTGGCTGTCGGAAATCGCGCTGTGGTAGAACTTGCAGCCCGTCGGGCCGTTCAGGACGACGCACACATCTTTCACGCCTTCGACGGCGAAGATCGCGCCGGTCAGGCTGTCAGGCGCTATATTTTCTGTACAAAGGCTCATCGTGTTTCCAGCCTTCCGTGAGGTTCATCCTGAAAAGCTCGCTCCAGCGCCGCGCGTAATGAACGCCGCTCAGGAATCCGGCGACCGGACACAGCGGGATCGTTTCGGTCAGCGTCAGGCCGTCGTGCTCGATCGACGCGTAATTGGTCAGAAAGAGGTCGGGCGCGACGCGCGCGATGTCGGCGACGCGGTTTCCGTTGTCGTAGGGGACGTGGACTTCCTGTATCCGCTCCCGAAAGCGCGTCTTGAAGAGGTTTTCCTGCGAAAAATTCAGGATGCCGACGAAGGCGATTTTCATCCCGAGGTCGCACGCGGTTTGCAGTATCCAGTCGATTTCGTGGCTGTAGGTGATCATCATCAGCCGCTTTCCTTCGAGCCGGGGGCGGATTTGGGCGATTTCCCGGTCGTAGCGCGCGCGGCCTTCGGCGATCAGCGCGTTTGCCGCGTCTTCCTTTCCGAAAAATGCGCCGAGCCGACGTATCCAGTCGCACGTCTCGAAAAATCCGACCGGGAACGGCGCGTCGAAAAACGGCGCGTCGAATTCCTTTTCGAGAAAGCTCTGTATCGTCCGCCCCATGTAGTCGGCGTAGGCGAGGATGTTCAGCCGCGCTCGCTTGAAATTCCGCAGGGATTCGGTCGACGCGCCGTTGATGAAGCGGCAGTTTATTCGGATTCCCAGGCGTTCGAGGACGCCGGCGACGTTCTCGAAGCTCTCCGGCGTGGCGTCGGCTTCGGTTTTTTCCGCGACGAGGTTGACCGCGTCGCGTTCGGCTTCGACCGTCGGGTCGATCAGCGCGCGCGCGACGTCGATATACGCCGTCAGGATTCCCTGGAGGTAGTCGCCGTGGAGGTTGCCGTCGGTCAAAAGCGGGACGACCTTCGTTTCGGGCGTATCATGGTCTCGCAGGAATTCGAGGTTGTCGCCGATGATCCCGCTCGGGCACGTCGTCAGGACGAAAACGGCTTTGGGTTTTCTTCGGAGCGTTTCTTCGAGCTTTTGCCGCAGCGCTTCGGCGCCGCCGAAGACCATGAGGCTTTCGTTCATCCCCGACGAGACGATCGGCGGCGCGGCCTGGCAGGGCAGGACGATCCCGCGTTCGAGCAGGAAGCGCCTCGGCGTCGAGGTGATGTTCTGGTAGGCGATGTGCGCGCAACTGTTGGGGCCGTGCGCGATGCTGATACTGTCCGCGACCTGCGTGCAGATCGTCAGCGCACCGCTGAAGGCGCACCCCTGGAGCGGTTCGCGGTGCACCAGTCCTTTCGAGTAGAAGGCGGGCTTTCCGCCGGTCTCTTCCGACGCGGGCGCGGTTTTGCCCCGCGAGAGAAGCGTGGGCGGTCTTTGCCCGAGCAAGCGTTCTTCGAGCGCGTCGTCCGGGAGCGGAGACGCCGCGTAAAGTTCGCGCTGTTCATGAATGAAGCCGGCGAGGCGCTCGAATTTTTCGGCGATTTCCGAGTCGGGAAAGTATTCCACGAGGCAACGCGCTTCGCGCTCGCTTTCCGAAAAGAGCGCGCTCCGGGGAAAACGCTCGATCAGCGGCAGGCCGACCGCCTCGCAAAAAAGGACGACGCGCCGGTCTTCTTCGGCGAGCCCGCGCGAATTGAGCACGACGCCTCCGGCGCGCGCGCCGTCGCGGTCGAAATTCGCAAGGCCGCGCAGGATGTTGTTCGCCGCATAGAGCGACATGAATTCGCCCGACGTGACGATATAGACCTTATCGGCGTATTCGCGCCGGATCGGCACGGCGAACCCGCCGCAAACGACGTCGCCGAGCACGTCGTAAAGAATCACGTCGTAGCGGTTTTCCTTGACGCCGAGGCGGCGCAAGAGTTCGAAGGTCGTCAGGATTCCCCGTCCCGCGCAGCCGACGCCGGGTTCCGGGCCGCCCGCTTCGATGCAGTGGACACCGCAAGCGCCTTCGTGGAGGATGTCCGAAATCCGGCATCGGTCGGGCGGCGTTTTTCTGAGGTATTCGAGGACCGTCTCGATGCGCGCGCCGCGCAGGAGAAGCCGCGTCGAGTCGCGCTTCGGGTCGCAGCCGACCTGGAGGACGCGCAGGCCTTTTTTCGCAAGCGCATAAGAGAGGTTGGCGGAGATCGTCGACTTTCCGATCCCGCCCTTTCCGTAGAGTGCGACTTCCATCATCCCGAACCTCCCGTCGAGGAAACCCGCGGGCGCCCGACGGTTTTCCGCTTTACAGAGCCTGCCGGCTTTTCAACGCATTTCTCCGGTCTTCCCGAAAAGACGCGCCGAAAACGATTCGCCGACTTCGCTGCCGAAGCGTTTGGCAAAACGTTCGGCGAGGTTTTCCTTGGTCGAGAAATCCTTGATGTCGCCGGCCTTGATCAGGTCGCGCGCAACGCTGCCGACCGTGCCGAAGTCGTCGGCAAGCCCGATCCGGACGCTCTGCGATCCCGTCCACAAGAGGCCGGAAAAGAGTTCGGGCGTTTCTTTCAGGCGGTCTCCGCGCCCTTCGCGGACGACGGTGATGAACTGTTGGTGAATTTCGTCGAGGAGTTTGCGCGCGTACTCTTTCTGCGTTTCATCCTGCGGGGAGAAGGGGTCGAGAAAACCCTTGTTCGTCCCCGCCGTCAGCAGGCGACGCTCGACGCCGAGCTTTTCCATCGCGCCGGTAAACCCGAATCCGTCGATGAGGACGCCGATCGAGCCGATGACGCTGGCCTTGTCGACGAAAATCTTGTCGGCGGCCGAGGCGACGTAGTACCCGCCCGACGCGCAGAGGTCTTCGACGACGACGTAGAGCGGAGTATCGGGGTATTTTTTGCGGAGCCTGCGGATTTCGTCGTAAATGATCCCGGATTGAACCGGGCTACCTCCGGGACTGTTGATCCGAAGGACGACGCCGACGGTTCCCTTGTCTTCAAAAGCGGATTGCAGCGCTTCGTTGATTTTTTCGGCGCTGCTGTTCCCCGAAGGCTCGATCACCCCGTTCAGATTGACGAGCGCCGTGTATCTTTTTCCGTCGGTGAGTTTTTCCGCCGCGCCGAAGTCCATGAAGACGGCGAAGAGCGCGACGAAGTACACGAGCGCCGCGAGTTTGAAAAAGATGCCCCAGCGACGCTTCGCACGCTGTTCTTTCAGAGCGGTCATCGCGATTTTTTCAAGAAGCTCGCGCTCCCACGTCGGGTTTTGAGGACTTGTTTTTTGAGTGTCGGACATTTCCACGGTTTGTGCTCGGAAAGTGATGAAACGCACAGTATAACCCCCCTGCGAAAAACGGCGCCGCTGTTTGGCATTTCGTCCGGTGCCGGGTGTCGCGCGGCTCTTGTTTTTCGCCGCGCATATTCGACGCTTCTTCCGCGTACCGGGAGGCCTATCCTCTGGTATACTGAAAAATTCTTCCGAACCGATCGATAATTTTCCATGGCACGCAATCGCCCGATCACCCGTAAGCGCATTTCGACCGACGCCGCCGAGCTTGGACGGCTTTCCCTGCGGTTGTCGGAATCCGGCGGAAAGCTCGAAGACGCTTTCTGGGAAAAAAAGCTCGTCGAGATCATCGACAGGCTCCTGAACGACGGCGCCGAAGACGATTTGAACGCTTCGCTGGACCGCCTGTACGACTCGAACGCCGCCGCGCACGACTGTCTGGCCGACATCCTCGAAGCGCGTACGGAATCTTGCACACTGACGCGCAAGGGGCGCGATTACGACGTTTTGCTGATCAACGTTCCCTTGCTCGCGTGGTCCCGCTTTTCGATCCCGTCGGGAATCATCCCGAAAACGATCGTCGATACGCTCAAAGTCCAGCTCGGCGCGCACGTCCTCGCCGCCGGCGCGCAGCTTTCGCTCTCCGATTATCTCTACAGTCCCGACCAGATGCCGCACAGCTTCGTCGACACCTGGCTTTTGATGCGCGAACTCGGACAGGCCGCGATCGACCACGCGCCGGTTCGTATCGACGCGTCCAATATGCCCGAGACGAATCCTTTTCTTTCCGATACGCGCTATTTGATCGGCGCGATCGCCGTTCCGGCCGGAGAACCGCTGTTTCGCTGGAACGAATCGGATAACTGCACGCGCGAAGCGGCGGACCGCGAGTGGGTCAAACAGGGCAGCCCGTGCTTGGACCCCCTGCTCACCGGGTGCGCGTTCCGCCCGCTCCTGGCCGATGCGTATTACGCGGCGTGCCGTTCGGCAGACCTGGCGTCGCGCCCGTATTCGGTGCGCGCTTCGGTCGCCTTTTTGCAAACGACGCTGGGAATGCCCGCCGAATCGTTGCGCGTCGTCATCGGCGGTTTCCACGACGAGCAGATCGAGGAGTACCGGATCGGTTTCGGCCCGCGCGACGACGACGCGATTTTTCACGGGATCGTCTGGCCGCTCCTGGGTTCGGAAAACGAGAGCTACGACATCGCCGGCGAGATCGAAAATCTGCTGCGCGAAATCGGCGTCAAGGAAATCGTGTTCCTCGAACAGCCCTTCCCTCTCGAATTCTGCGAAGACTGCGGCGCGCCGCTGTATCCGAACATCGACGGCGACACGGTCCACGCCGAAATGCCCGAACAGGGCAACGCTCCTTCGCAGACGCTGCATTGAACGCCATGACGAGCAACGCGACCCTGCTTCACCGCAGCCTCAACGCCGTTTGGCACCCCTGCACGCAGATGAAGCACTACGCGGACACCGGCGACGCGCCGCTGCCGTTGATCCCGATCGCGCGCGGGAGCGGCGCGTGGCTTTACGATTTCGACGGAAATCGTTACCTGGACGCGATCAGTTCGTGGTGGGTCAACCTCTTCGGGCACGCGAATCCCCGGATCAACGCGGCCTTGCGCGCGCAGATGGACACGCTCGAACACGTGATCCTCGCGGGTTGTACGCACGAACCCGTCGTCGAGCTTTCCGAACGCCTCTCGGCGCTGACGGGCGGCGCGCTCGGCCACTGTTTCTTCGCGTCCGACGGCGCGTCGGCGACCGAGATCGCGCTGAAAATGTCCTTCCATTCGTGGCGCAACCGGGGATTCGATAAAAAAAGCGATTTCCTCTGCCTCGAAGGCGGCTACCACGGCGAGACCGTCGGCGCGCTTTCGGTCACCGACGTTCCGCTCTTCAAGGAGGCTTACGCGCCGCTCGTGCGCGCGTCGGCGACCGTCGCCTCCCCCGCCGCGCAGCGCGCCGGAGAATCCCCGCTTGATTGCGCGCGCCGCGCCGCCGAGTCGCTCGAACGCCGTCTCGAAGCGCATCACGAGGCAGTCGCCGCGCTGATCGTCGAACCCTTGATCCAGTGCGCCAACGGCATGGCGATGTACGACCCCGAATACCTGCGTCTCGCGCGCGAACTCTGCGACCGCTACGACGTCCACCTGATCTGCGACGAAATCGCCGTCGGCTGCGGGCGCACGGGGACCTTCTTCGCGCACGAACAGGCAAATATCCGCCCGGACTTCCTCTGCCTTTCAAAAGGCATTTCGGGCGGCTACCTCCCGCTCTCGATCGTCATGACAACCGGGCGCGTGTTCGAGGCGTTCTACGACGACGCGATCACGCGCGGATTCCTGCACTCGCACTCCTACACGGGAAACGCGCTCGCGTGCCGCGCGGCGCTGGCGACGCTCGACATTTTCGAATCCGACAATGTCATCGAAAACAACCGCGCGCTGTCCGAGCACCTCGCCCGGTGCATCGCGCCGCTCGCCGCGCATCCCGCCGTCGCAAATCCGCGCCGGCGCGGGATGATCGCCGCTTTCGACGTTCTCACCGACGACCCGGGTTTCTCGCGCAAATTCTATCGGGAAGCCCTGAAGCGCGAAATCCTTCTGCGCCCCATCGGGACGACCGTCTACTTCATGCCGCCGTATATCATCACGCCCGAAGAGTGCGAATTCCTGGCGACCCGCGCCGCCGACGCGCTCGAAGCGGCGCTGCGCCGGAACTGAAACGATGGGCGACCCCGCATGAACGCGCTCATCGACGAACTGCGCGCCGTACTCACGACTCTGGAGCGCGACGGCCTCCGCCGCCGCCGCCGGACGCTCGACGCGCCCTGCGGCCCCCTGGCGCGGATCGACGGACGTGACCGCATCAGTTTTTGCAGCAACGACTACCTCGGACTCGCCAACGACCCGGCGCTGATCGAAGCGCTCTGCGACGGCGCGCGCCGCTTCGGCGTCGGGAGCGGCGCTTCGCACCTCGTCAGCGGACACATCGAGCCGCACGAGACGCTCGAACGCAGGCTCGCGGCGTTTTCGGGCTTCGAGCGCGCGCTCTTGATGACGACAGGTTACATGGCGAACCTCGGCATCGTCCCGGCGCTCGTGGGGCGCGGCGACGCCGTTTTCGCCGACCGCCTGAATCACGCTTCGCTGATCGACGCCGTCGTCCTTTCGCGCGCCGACAGCCTGCGCTACCCGCACGCCGACCTCGCGGCGCTGGAACGCCTGCTCGCGAAAAGCCGCGCGAAACGCAAGCTGATCGTGACCGACGCGGTCTTCAGCATGGACGGCGACATCGCGCCGCTGCCGGGTCTTCTGGAACTCGCCGAAAGATTCGACGCGTGGCTCGTCGTCGACGACGCGCACGGCTTCGGCGTGCTCGGCCCGCAGGGTCGGGGCAGCCTCGCGCACTTCGACCTCCCGCGCGACAAGCGCATCGTCTATATGGGGACGCTCGGCAAGGCCGCGGGCGCGTCGGGCGCTTTTATCGCCGCTTCGGACACGGTCGTCGAGGGGCTGCTGCAACGCGCGCGCACTTACATCTTCACCACCGGGTCCAGCCCCGCGATCGCGTGCGCGCTACTCGCGAGCCTCGACCTGATCGAACACGGCGACGCGCGGCGCGCGCAGCTACGGCAACTCGCGGAGCAGATGCGCGATGGGCTTGCCGGAACGCGCTGGAAGCTGGTTCCGTCGCCGACGGCGATCCAGCCGGTCATCATCGGCGACAACCACGAAGCCTTGCGCGTCGCTTCCGCGCTCTACGAAAAAGGCTTGTGGGTTCCGGCGATCCGCCCGCCGACGGTGCCCAAGGGGAGCGCGAGACTCCGCGTCTCGCTTTCGGCCGCGCATACCGAGGCGCACGTCGCCGCGCTCCTTGCCGCCTTGCGCGAACTGGCCTGATGCCGCTCTCTTCGATTCCCGCAAACGTCGTGCTGATCCCGGGATGGGGTTTCACCCCGCTCGTCTGGGATTCGCTCGCCCGATCACTCGCGCAAACGTATGAAGTCCGGTGTCCGGCACTGCCGGGGTGTGCGGCGGAAACGTCCGAAACGTCCGAAACGCCCGGAGTGTCCAGAGCGTCTGACTCTTCGACGCCTGGTTCGCAGCCCGCTCCCGTCGATTTCGAGGACTTCGCCCGCCGTCTGGCGCTCGAAGTCCCCGAAGGCGCGCTTCTTTGCGGGTGGTCGCTCGGCGGGATGATCGCGCTCCAGGCCGCGCTCGATTTTCCCCGGCGCTTCTCCGGGCTCGTTCTGATCTCCGCCTCCCCCTGCTTTTTGCAAAAGCCGGACTGGGGTTGCGCCCAAGCCCCGGAACTCCTCGAATCCTTCGCGGACGCGACCGCAAAAGACGCGCCGGGAACGCTCCAGCGCTTCAACGCCCTGCTCAATCAGGGCGACGCCCGCGCGAGGGAAGCGACGCGCACGCTCTCCCGCGCTCTCCCGCCCGCGCCGGATACCGCGTCGCTGCTCCGGGGACTCGAATGGCTGCGCCGCGTCGACCTCCGCGCGCGCGTCGCGTCGATCGAAATCCCTGTGCGCCTCATCCACGGCGACAAGGACCCGCTGATGCCGCTCGAAGCCGCGCGGTGGATGAAAGCGCAACTCCCGAACGCGCGGCTCGAAATCCTCCCCGGCGCGGCGCACGCGCCCTTTGCCAATCATCCTGAAACCGTCGCGCGATGGATGCTCGATGATTCCTTTTCCAGTTCGCAAGGCAAAATCGACCGGAACGAACCGGGAATCGAATGACGCCCATGCTTTCGAGTTCCGCCCGTATCCGCGCGTCGTTCGACCGCGCCGCCGAGACCTACGACGACGCGGCGACCGTACAGCGCCGAGTCTGCCGCCGCCTGCTCGACGCGTTTTCCGAACGCATCGATAACCCCGCGGACATTCTCGACGCGGGCTGCGGAACCGGCTACGGCGCGCGTTTGCTCCGCGCGCGCTGGCCCCGTGCCCGGATCGTCGGCGCGGATTTCGCGCCTTCGATGCTCACGCGCGCGCGCCCGGCGACCGATGCGTGCTTCATGGCCGACATCGAAAACCTGCCCTTGCCCGACGACGTTTTCGACCTCTGGTGGTCGAGCCTGACGATCCAGTGGTGCGACAACGCAAAAGTTTTCGCCGAGGCCGCGCGCACGCTCAAACCCGGCGGGCGGCTCATTTTGAGCACGCTCGGCCCGGGAACCTTCCGCGAGCTGCGCGAAGCGTTTTCCGGCGTCGACGAATACCGCCACACCTTCCCGTTCGGCGACGCCGAGTTCGTCGAACCCACGCTCGAAAGCGCGGGGTTTCAAGACATTGTCCTATTCCGGGAAGAATGCCGCGCGTATTACCCCGACCTGAAGTCCTTGCTGCGCTCGATCAAGGAAATCGGCGCGCAAACCGTCGGCAGCGGCGCGCGCGGCGGAATGATGGGACGCGCGGCGTGGCAAAAACTCACGGCGTCGTACGAAACCCATCGCGGCGCCGAAGGCTTGCCGGCGACTTACGACGTCGTGTTCTGTTCCGCGCGCCTGCCCTCCTGAAGAGAACGATCGCATGACCGCAAAACAAGCCAAAAGCGCCTGGTTCATCGCCGGAACCGACACCGAAATCGGAAAGACCTTTTCCGCGACGACCTTGCTTTACGCCCTGAAAAACGCCGGGGTTCAGGCCGTCGGGATGAAACCCGTCGCGGCGGGAACGGATTCCGACGGAAAAAACGACGACGTCGAATCGCTCGCCGCCGCGTCCGGGATCGCCGTGCCGCGCGCGCTTCTCAACCCCTGCCTCTTTCACCCCGCGATCGCGCCGCACATCGCGGCGGACGAAGCCGGACGCCCCATCGAGATCGAAAAAATCGTCGCCGCTTTCAACGCCTTGCGTGAAATCGCCGACGCCGTCGTCGTCGAAGGCGTCGGCGGCTTTCGCGTCCCGCTCGGCACGAAAATCGACGCGCGCGACCTCGCGCAGGCGCTCGGCGTCCCGGTCATCCTCGTCGTCGGTATGCGCCTGGGCTGCATCAGCCACGCGCTGCTGACGGTCGAATCGATCGCCGCCGCCGATCTGACCCTCGCCGGGTGGATCGCCAACCGCATCGACCCCGACATGCCGCGTTTCGAGGAAAACCTGGACGCGCTGAAAGCGCGAATCGACGCCCCGCTCCTCGGCGTCCTCCCGGCCCTGAGCACGCCCCAGGCCGCCGCCGCGTTCTTGCGGATTCCGCGCTTCGGAGAATAAGGCGTGAGTCCGGTAAACCTCGAATTGAATCTGAATAACCTGATGGGAAAACCTCTGTAACGGCAAACGTCATGCAAAAACTGTTCTTCGATTTTTTCCCGATCATCCTCTTTTTCATCGCGTTCAAGTTTTTCGGCATCTACGCCGCGACGGCCGCCGCGATGGCGGCGACGGGCTTTCAGGTCGTGTGGTCGTGGGTGAAGCATCGCAAGGTCGGGACGACGCTTTGGGCCAATCTGGTCATCATCACCCTTCTGGGCGGAATAACGCTCCTGTTGCGCGATGAAACCTTCGTCAAGTGGAAACCGACCGCGCTCTACTGGTTTTTCACGCTCGCGCTCGTCGGGAGCAGCTTGTTCCTCAAAAAGAACCTGATCCGAACGCTCCTGGGCGCGCAGATCGAACTGCCCGACGCGGCGTGGTCGATTCTGAACGTCTATTGGGCGGCGTGTTTCTTCGTCATGGGCTTTGTCAACGTGGCCGTCGCCTTCCTCCTCGGCTTTTCGACGGAAACCTGGGTCAATTTCAAACTCTTCGGCGGCCTCGGCATGATGTTCGTCTTCGCCCTCCTCCAGGGCGTTCTCATTTCGAAATATCTTCCCGAAGACAAGGACGGGTAAAACAGTACCCCGGCGACCGAATTCGTGTAGAATCCATGCCTTGGACATTCGGACCCCTTCGTCGAAAACGTCGAAACGTCGGCTTCAAGTCCCCGCGGAACCCGTTTGCGCGGAACGATTCACCACAAGTCATTCCAAACACAGTCAGAAGGAAACACTGAAAATGCTTAAATTATCGAAACTCGCGACGAGCCTGTTGGCCGGTATCTTTTTTTCGGCCTCGGTCATGGCGGCTGAAAAAGCGTTTGTCACCGTCAACGGCGTCGGCGTTCCAACCAGCCTCGTCAACGTCCTCGTCGCCGAACAAAGGGCGCAGGGCGCGCAGGAATCGCCCGAATTCATGGCGTCGGTCCGCGAAGAGATGATCCGGCGCGCGCTCATCCTGGAACAGGCGAAAAAGGCGAAACTCGACAAAAACCCCGCGGTCGCCGCGCAGGTCGAAACGGCGCGTCAAAAGGTTCTGATCAGCGCTTACATCCAGGACTACGCGAGAGCGCACCCGATCAGCGAAGCCTTGATGCAAAGGCGCTACGACGAAATCAAGACGCAGGTCGGCAACACCGAATACAAGCTGCGCCATATCCTCGTCGCCACCGAGAACGAAGCCGCCGGCATCATCACCGAACTCAAGCAAGGCTCCAAGTTCGAAGACCTCGTGAAAAAGTCGATCGACCCGAGCGCGAAAACCTCGAACGGCGACCTGGGCTGGAACAACCCGACCAACTTCGTCAAACCTTTCGGCGAGGCGCTCGTCCAGCTCAAGAAAGGGGAATACACCGTAACCCCGGTCCGCACCGAATACGGCTTCCACGTCATACAGCTCGAAGACACCCGCCCCTTGAGCATCCCCACTTTTGAAGAACTCAAACCGCGTCTGGAACAGCAGTTGCAGGCGCAGAACATCTCCAGAATGGTCGACGAACTGCGCCAAAAAGCGAAAGTTCAATAAGCTTTTCCAAAACGCGCGGGCGCTTCCGGAAGCGTCCGCGCGTTTATCTGAGGACAGAAGACTGAGGACAGAAGACAGAACGCTCGCTGCGCTCGCTTCGTGATCTGTTTTCAGTCGTCATATGTCGTGTGACTGCATCCCTCGGATTACTGATGCCTGCACAAAGGTCGAAGACCGCTCTGTCTTCTGTGCAGGAATGGCGGATTACGCGATGAAAAAAGGCCGCTTGTTTCTGATTCCCGTTCCACTCGGCGACCTGCCGCCTGAAAGGGCGCTGTCGGCAGAGGTGGTAGACCGTGTTCGGGAACTCGATTATTTCGTCGCCGAAAACGCGAAGTCGGCGCGCGCGGTGTTGAAACGCATTTCTTCGGGGAAGCGTCTCCAGGAGATTCGGATCAGCGAACTGAACGCGCATACGCCCGAAAGCGAGGTCGCGGGTCTGCTTTCGCCCCTCTTCGCCGGAAACGACGTCGGCGTACTTTCGGAAGCCGGTTGTCCGGGCGTCGCCGACCCGGGCGCCGAACTCGTCGCGCTCGCGCATCGCTCTTCCCTGCGCGTCGTCCCCTTGGTCGGCCCTTCGTCGATCGTGCTCGCGCTGATGGCGTCGGGCTTTTCGGGGCAGAATTTCGCTTTTCACGGTTATCTGCCCGTCAAGGACGACGCGCGGAGAAAGAAAATCCTCGACCTCGAAAGCGAGTCACGCCGCGAAAACCGTACCCAGATATTCATCGAGGCGCCTTACCGAAACCGCCGCTTGTTCGACGCGCTTCTTGCGGTCTGCGCGCCTCGGACGCGGATCGGCGTTGCGACCGATCTGACGCTGCCCGATGAGCATATCTCGGTCCATTCCCGCGCGGAATGGCAAGAGCGCGAGGCGCCGCGCGTCGATCGGCGTCCGACCGTTTTTCTGCTTTATTCTTTTTCCAAATCGTCCGTGACTTCGTCGACTTCACCCCGCCGCGCTTTGCGGCTGCCCGCCGCGCGTCTTGCCGACGATTAGTTCCAATCAGTCCGATCTACGCCCGTGCCTTTTCCTCGCCCCGAAATACTGTCCAAGCCCATCGATTCACCCGCGGATTCGACGAGATCGACTTTTTTCGCGCGTGGGGATTCCGTCCTCGTATCGAGCGCCGCCGTGCGTCTTGTTTACGGTTTCGTCCCGATCGGTTTGGCGTGGGCGGCCGTTTTTTGGGCGATTCGTTGATGCGCGCGCCGCTTCTCGTTTTCGATGCGGTGACGCTGGGCTATGACCGTCGTCCGGCGGTCGTTCGTTTGAGCGGCGAGGTCGCGCCGGGAAGCCTGCTCGCCGTCGTCGGCCCCAACGGGACGGGCAAGTCGACGCTGCTCAAGGGGATCGTCGGCGAATTGTCCCCGATGGACGGCGAAATCCGGCTCGTCGACGCGCGGAATTCTTTAACTCCTTCATCTCCTTCAACCCCTTCAAATCCTTCCGACCCGGCGACCCCGATCGCTTATCTTTCGCAGACGCCCGGTTTCGACGTGGATTTTCCCATTTCGGTTCATGATTTCGCCGCGATGGGCTTGTGGCGGGAATTCGGCGCTTTTCGCGCTTTTTCTCGCGCCGCCAAAGAGCGCCTCGCCGAGGCGATCGTCACGGTCGGCCTCGGTGGGCTGGAAAAGCGCTTGATCGGCGAGCTTTCCGGTGGGCAACTCCAGCGCGCGCGCTTCGCGCGGCTCATCCTCGAAGACGCTCCGCTGATCGTGCTCGACGAGCCTTATAACGCGATCGACGAAGCGACGATCGCCGACCTCGCGGCGCTGGTCCGCCGCTGGAACGCGGAGGGACGCACGGTTATCAGCGCGCTCCACAACCTCGCGCACGTTCGGAAAGAGTACCCGCGCGCGCTCCTGCTCGCGCGCGAACTCGTCGCCGACGGGCCGACGGAGGCGGTTTTGACCGAAGAGAAGCTCGCGCTCGCGCGGGAACGGATGCGGGTGGGCGCGTGTTGAACTTTCTTTCGGATCTGCCGCTGATTTCGCCTTTTGTCGAGTTCGGCTTCATGCGGCGCGCGCTCGCGGCTTGCCTCGCTCTCTCGCTCGGCGCGGCGCCGGTCGGCGTTTTTTTGATGCTGCGCCGGATGAGTCTTGCCGCCGATGCGATTTCCCACGCGATCCTCCCCGGCGCCGCCGTCGCTTACCTCGCCTCCGGTTTGTCGCTCTCGACGATGACCTTCGGCGGCATGGTCGCGGGAATCGCAGTCGCGTTGCTCGCGGGCGGCGTCGCGCGCCATTCGGTCATCCGCGAGGATACGAGTTTCGCGGCGTTTTACCTGATTTCGCTCTCTGCGGGCGTTGTCCTCATTTCAGCCCGAGGCGGCAACGTCGACCTCCTGCACGTTTTGTTCGGAAGCGTGCTCGCGCTCGACGACGCCGCGCTGATTCTCCTTGCCGCGTTTGCGACGATCTCGGTCGCCGCGCTTGCGCTCGGGCTGCGCCTCCTCGTTTTCGAGTGTTGCGACCCGGCTTATCTTGCGCGGGTCAGCCGCTTGGGCCCGCTCGCGCATTACGGTTTCATGACGCTCGTCGTCGTCAATCTGGTCGGCGGCTTCCACGCACTCGGCACCCTGATGGCGGTCGGGGTCGTGATCCTTCCCGCCGCGTCGGCGCGCTTCTGGGTCGATTCAGTCCCCTCGCTTCTCGTCGCCGCCGCCGCGCTGGCTTTTGCGGGATCGACCGGCGGCCTGCTTCTCTCCTTTTATTTCGGCCTCCCGGCCGGCCCGGCGATCGTCCTGACGCTCGGCGCGGTGTATCTTTTTTCGATGCTCGTCGGCCCGCGAGGGCCCATCTTCCGATGAAGAGAATCTTCCCAGACTCCGCGCGGCGGTTTTTCCACGGCTTATTTGCCGCCGCCCTGCTCGCCCTTTTCGCCGCCGCCCCGGCGCGCGCCGAGGATGCGCCGGAAAAGTCGGAAAAGTTGGAAAGGCTTCGCGTCGTTGCGACTTTCAGTATTCTTGCCGACATGACACGCGCCGTCGGCGGGGACAGGGTCGAGGTGCATACGCTGATCGGCCCCGATTCCGACGCGCACGCCTGGCGCCCGTCGCCCAGAGATTCGCGCGCGCTCGCGCGGGCAAAACTCGTCGTCGCCAACGGCTTGGGCTTTGAGGGCTGGATCGATCGGCTGATCGCCTCGACGGGCTTTCGCGGCGCCCTGCTCGTCGCGAGCCGCGGCGTCAAGACGCGCCCGTTCAAAAACGGGGGAAGCGACCCTCGGGATCGTCAATCGCAGCGGCAACTTGGCAAGACGCGCCCGTTCAAAAACGGGGGAAGCGACCCGCACGCCTGGCTCGACCTTTCAAACGCCGTCGTTTACGTCGATAACATCGCAAGTGCGCTGGCCGTGGAAGACCCTCGCGGGAAAGACACCTACTTTGAAAACGCTTCGCGTTACAAAAGCGAAATTTCCAGGCTCGACGCCGAAATCCGGCGGCGCTTCGACGCGATTCCGCCCACGCGCAGAAAAGCCGTCGCTTCGCACGACGCTTTCGCTTACTTTGCCGGTGCCTACGGAGTCGAGTTCATCTCGCCGCTCGATGCCGCCGGGAACGAGCCTTCCGCGCGCGACGTCGGGCGCATCATCTACCGGGTACGAAACGAGAAAATTCCGGCCGTCTTTCTGGAAAACATCTCCGACCCGAGGATGCTCGAACGCATCCGCGCGGAATCCGGCGCGAAGATGGGTGGCGCGCTCTACTCCGACGCGCTGTCGGGCAAAGACGGTCCGGCGGCAACCTACCTCGACCTGATGCGGCACAACGCCGAAACGATCGCGCGCGCACTCTCCGATTGAACTCCGATTGAGTCGGATCGGTAAGCCGCCATGCAAAAAAGGTTTATCATTTAGCTTTTCCGGGGAATGTACGCATTCCCCCTTGCCTTCAAACAACCGGGGGATCGGGATTGCAGACCTCTGCTCGGATCAAGAGGATTTTCAAGGGCATGCTTACTTTTTTGGTGGTTTTGGCGGCGGTTTCCGTCGTCTCCGGCCTTCATGTACACCAGACGGTCGGCCACACGCCCACACAGGAGGAGTTGACGCGCTACGAGCGTCTACCCTATTTCAAGGACGGACAATTCCAAAGCCCCGAGCCGCTGACGCGCTACCCTGAACGCATTACGGGCGGCGGCAGCCGGGGCTGGGAGCGCTTCATCCTGCCGAACGCGCACGTGCCCTCGGGGGACTTGCCCCGAATCGCCCTGAACCGCGCGTCGTTTTCGGAAACGCCCGCGAATTTCGCCGCGTACTGGCTGGGGCATTCGTCCTTGATCATCGAGCTGGAAGGCAAGCGGATCCTCGTCGACCCGGTTTTCGGGAACGCCGCGCCCTTCCCCGGCATCGTCCGGCGTTTCGACGACCCGCCCCTGCCCCGCGACCAGATTCCGCCGGTAAACCTCGTCCTCATCACACACGACCATTACGACCACCTCGAATACGCCGCGATGCGCACTCTGCGGGATGTCGAGACGCGCTTCGTCGTTCCGCTCGGCGTCGGCGCCCATCTGCGCAAATGGGGCATCCCCGGAGAGCGCATCGACGAACTCGGATGGGGCGACGCCCTGAGTCGGGAAGGATTGACGATCGCTTCGGAAAGAACGATCCATTACGCCGGACGCACCTACGGGAACCGCAACAAAACGCTTTGGACCTCGTACGCGGTAAAGGGCGAGAAACTCAGGGTCTTCGTCAGCGGCGACTCCGGCTACGGCGAGCATTTCAAGGAAATCGGCGCAAAACACGGGCCTTTCGACCTAGCGTTCATCGAAATCGACGGCTGGAATCCCGGATGGCCGAAGACGCACCTTTTCCCGAAGGAAGTCATCCAAGTTTACCGCGATATCGGCGCGCGCGCATTCGTCCCCGTCCATTGGGGCGTTTTCGACCTAGCGCGGCACCCTTGGAGCGAATCGATCGAAATCCTGTCCGGTCTCGCCGAAGAAGCCGGCGACGTCAAGCTGCTGACGCCGGTCATGGGTGAAAGGCTGGTTCCCGGAGAGAACCCGAACAGGGCGTGGTGGAGAGAAGCGCCGAAAGAAGAACGCTGAAAAACCGCGTTTGACGCGCCTTTCGGGCGCACCGGGAAAATCAGTCGGTCAGGAAGCCGACGCCTCCGACACTCGCGTCTTTTTTGACGCCCGTCTTGCGTCCGCGCGCGGGCGCCGGCAGATCGCAGGAAAGACGGCAACTGAGTCCCTCGATTTTATGGCCTTCGATATAGCGCGTCACCTTGCAACAGATGATCTCACCGCGCGACGAAAGCTCGTTGACGCTTTTTTGGAGTTCCTCGAACGGCACGTGAAGCGCTTCGGCAATATCCTTGTCGAGTTGTTCTCCGCTGTCTTTCAAATACTTGATGATCGTCTCGTTCATTCGCCGAGCCTTATATAAAAGATCGAAGTGTGCGCCATAATCGGACGCGAATCAACCGATTTGTACGGACATACCCGGAGTTTTTGGCATTTTCGGGATTTTTTGTCGATCAGGAGACAGGAGACGGGAGACAGATCAGTGAGCGGCGGCTTCGCAGGGTATAGGTTGGGGTGAGCGGAGCGATGCC
>JAISDL010000067.1 GCA_031264825.1 Accumulibacter sp.
ACACGAATGCGTAAGGCCGGCCTTGTGCAGGCGCCGTGCCAGCGCGCCGCACGCCGCGAGCAGTCTATGACGACGCGCGTCGTCCGCGCGGGTATCGTTCAGCGCGGACGCCATATCGCGCCAGCCGTCGAGCGCGCGCGTCAGCAGGATCGCGCAGAGGCCGTGGCCGTGCGCGTCGCTCCGTAAGCTCCGCTCGGCATAAAACGCCGCTCGCACGGCGGGAAGGCCCAGCGCCCGATAGCGCTCGATGTTGCGAAATTCGCGGGCGAACGTCGGTTCGCCGAAGGGCGCGCAAAGGCTCCGCGTGAGGTGATTGCACTGCCGCTTCAGAAAAAATCCGCGTCCGTCGACGTCCAGCCGGCAGACCATGCTCCACCCGCCCCGACCGACGTTGGGAGCGTCCACCGCCGCCCGCTCGACGTCCCAGAGCGCGTCGAAGTTCGCCAGAGAGCAACGCTCGAGCAAAGGCGCGTCTTCGTCTGCGAGGAAATCACGCACGGAGGCAACCCAGCAGAGCCAGACAGGATCGGCGCGACTGGCGCCGACCGCGCGAATCGAATTGCCTCGACCTTATTGGACAGGCATCGAAAGCGAAAGAGGAGCCATTACTTGAAGAAACTCTCCCGCCGCGATAGCCGCATATTATCGAATGGGATTTTCCGCCGAAGAGGCTTCCCGCGAAAATTCGCGGAACAGGAGGCGGCGCAAACGCCGAAAAATTTACACGTTCAGGCTTGCTTGCTTGCTTGCTTGCTTGCTTGCTTGCTTGCTTGCTTGCTTGCTTGCTTGCTTGCTTGCTTGCTTGCTTGCTTGCTTGCTTGCTTGCTTGCTTGCAAAGATTGTTGCGGCTCCATCGGCTTTGTCAAGACCTTTCGTCGGCATACACCTGCCTCTCCGGAATAAAACACGTTCTGCCTTCCTCAATTCCCGGCTCTCACATATTCTTCCATGATCGCCGTCATGGCCTCCGCCGCTCCGTGCGGGATATAGTACTCGACGTACCCGGTCAGATGCGTGCGCGCCGGATTGATCTCGACGGTCGGAATCCCCATGTGCGTCGCCATGATGACCGGCTGCGAGATATAGGGGAACACGGCGGTCGTCCCGATCAGAAAGACCATCCCGAAGCCTTCGTCAACCGCGTCCTGGAGGCGGTAGAGCGCCTTTTCGGGGAGCATTTCGCCGAACAGCACGACGTTCGGGCGCACGACACCGCCGCATTTTTCGCAACGCGGGAGTTTCCCCGCCGAAATGTCCTCGTCGGGCGTCGAAGGCGGCGCGGGACGGTCGCAGCGCATGCAGCGGCGCGTTTCGAGTGTCCCGTGGATTTCGATCACGTCGCTACTCCCGGCGCGCGGGTGCAGGCCGTCGATATTTTGGGTCAGCACGACGACCTTGAGAAATTTTTCGAATTCGGCGATGACCCGGTGCGCGGCGTTCGGCTGAACCGCCTCGCAGTTGTGCTGGATCTGCGACAGGTATTTCCACGTGATCTCGGGGTGCGACGCCAGGCAACGCCCTGAAATCGCTTCCTCGATCGGCATGCCTTCTTCGGTATCGCCGCTGTTGTAAAGACCGCCGACGCCACGGTAGGTCGGCAATCCCGAATCCGCCGAAACCCCCGCGCCGGTGATGAAAAGAACGCGCCGACACGTGTGAAGTCTTTCGGCAATTTCACGATAAGTTTTCCGCATCCCCTCCCCTCCTCGTCAAGAAACCCACCCAGAGCGTCGCCCTTTCGTCCGCTCTCCCGTATGATTGTAACGAAACCTGTAGAATTATGTGCGTCTCAATCTCTACAAAAATGAGGAGCCAGCGCTTTCATGACGAGCCGCCTGATCACCCATTGGACAGACTACGCATCCGCGTTGCGGGAAATTTTGCCTTTTCTGTCGCGCACTCTTCGCATTTTCGACGAAGACCTGAGCCATCCCGACCTGGAATCCTCGACGCACTCGGAAAATCTCCGCCGCTTTCTCGGCGCGAACCGTAACAACGTCTGCGAAATCATCCTGAGAAACCCGTCGCCGTTCCGCAACGACAGTCCGCGGCTCATGGCGATTCTCGGTTTGCATTCCGAAAGGCTTCGGGTCTTCGAGTGCCCCGCGCAGCTCCTGACGCTTCATGACAACCTCTTTCTCGTCGATGAAAAACACGCGTTGATCCGCATTCATAAAGACCACGCGCGCTCGAAAGTCATTCTGGACGACGCGGAGGAATGCAGGCCCTACGTTGAACGCTTCAACGAGATACTCGCCGAATGCGGCACACGGATTTATCCGACGACGCTTGGGCTGTGAGCCGACGTCGCCGCTCTCCGGTACGAGGCGCGGACGGCTGCGAATTCAGCGCGGCAGTTTCAGCGTGATCGTCGTCCCCGCGCCGATTGTGCTTTTCACTTCGATTTCGCCGCCGTGGAGCTTGACGCCGTGCTTGACGATCGAAAGACCGAGGCCGGTTCCTTCGACGGCGGAACACCTGCTTTTGTCGACGCGGTAGAAGCGCTCGAAAATACGTTCCTGTTCGTCGGTCGGAATCCCTATTCCCGTATCGGACACGGAAAGAATCGCGTGTGACGCGGTTTTTTCCAGAAAGACCGTGACGCTGCCGCCTTCGACGTTGTACTTTATCGCGTTGTCGAGGACGTTCATGACGACTTCGTCCAGGATGCGCCTCACGCCCCGGATTTTCGTGGTTTCGGTACTTCCCGCACTCTCCTCACTCTCCGCGCCTTCTCCGGAAAATGCGATCGTCACGGCCTTTTTGGACGCCGATTCGGCAAGGCGCGCCACGGCGTCTTCGACGAGCACTCCCAAATCGAACGCTTCGCGCGGTAGCGAGCCGTCGTCCTCGTCGAGTTTGGAAAGCATCACGATGTCGCCGATCAGGCTGATGAGCCGCTGGGCTTCGCCGTAGATTTTTTCGGCGAAAACAGGGACGTCTTCGATTTTTGCGACGCCGTTGGATATTATTTCAGCGTACCCCGAGATCGCGGTCAGCGGCGTTTTCAACTCGTGCGAGACGTTGGCCGTGAATTCCCGGCGCAGTATCTCCCGGTTTTCGCGTTCGGTCACGTCGAGCAGGACGACGACGACGCCCTGGACGCTCCCGGCGTCTACGACGGGGTTGGCCATGATCTGGATGTATTTGCCCTCCGATTCGGCCAGGGCTTCCGACGACGCGCCGTCGAGCGCACCCGTCACGGCGCGGTAGAAAGGCTCGCTCCGGCTCCATTCGAGCGCGTTTCGGTGAATCGGGTCGTTTACACGGGCGCGAAGGAGCGCCGTCGCGCTCGCGTTGCACGACAGGACGCGCGCGTCGCGGTCGAGCACGAGCAATCCCTCGCGCATATTGTCGGTAATCGCCGAGAACTCGATCTGCTTGCGCCGTATTTCGCGCATTTGTTCGGCGATCGTGTCGTTCTGCTTCTTCATGCGCGAGAGCAAGGGAGCGAGTTCGTCGTAGACGGCGTTTTCTTCCGGGGCGTCGAGGTTGAGCCGGTTGATCGGCTCGACGATCATCCTCGTCACCCGCGTTCCGATCGTCGCCGCGACCGCGAAGACCGATGCCGCGATCGCAAGCGTGATGAAAATCAGCCGGAGAAACGAGAGAAAGACGCTGTCGGTCGCGCTCGCCACGCGAAGAACATTTCCGTCGGAGAGGCGCGTCGCGTGGTAGAAAGTCTGTTTGCTGAGCGTTCGGGAAAAATGCGCGCCCTGACCGACCCCGCTTTCAAGCGCCGCCTTGATTTCCGGGCGGTCTCGATGGTTTTCCATCCGTGCGACGTCGGCCTCGCTGTCGAAGACGACGCCGCCGTCGGGGCGGATCAGCGTGACACGCAATTCTCGCGGGAGGGGTTCGAGCGACTTTAGATAAGCTTCGCCGGAAAGTTCGACGGCGGCGGCGATGATGGCCGCGTCCTTGCCGACTTCGACCTGCTGGTTCTCCGAAAGATTCCGGTAGACGACGAAGTGAATGAGCACCGCAGTGAGGACGATCGAAATTCCGGCCAAGAGGCACGAGAAGAAAAGTATTCTTTTTTTCAAGGGGTGGACCTCATTTGAACACACCCCGCGCCGACGCGCGCGCGGAACGCGGGAAACTTCCGCATCCGGTCATTCGGGGGCGCGGTCATCGGCGGCTCCCAGGCGAGGTTTCCATCCGGTAGCCGACGCCCCGGACGGTCTGGATGAATTTTTGGCACGCGCCGAGTTTCACGCGCAGCGCGCGGATATGGACGTCGACGGTTCGCGTTTCACCGTCGAAGTCGTAACCCCACACCGCCGAGAGAATCCTGTCCCTCGACAGGGCCTTTCCCTCGTTGTTCAACAGATAGACGAGCAGGTCGAATTCCTTGAGCGTGAGCGTGACTTCTTCGGCGCCGACATTGACGACGTGGCGCGGAAGGCTCACGAACAAGTCGCCGACACGGTGCTCGCCTTTCGGCTCGTCGCGCGTAACGCGCCTCAGAAGGCTCCGCACGCGGGCGACGAGTTCCATGATTCCGAAGGGTTTGGGCATGTAATCGTCCGCGCCGGCGTCGAGGCCGAGCACTTTGTCGTATTCGGCGCCCTTCGCGGTGAGCATCATGACCGGGAGTTCCGCCGTCGCGGCCGAGCGTCGCAGCTTTTTCAGTATCGAGAGGCCGTCCTCTCCGGGAAGCATGATGTCGAGAAGGACGAGCGACGGTGCGCCGTTCTGCACCGCCTTCCAGAAGTCGGCGCCGCACGAATAACCCTCCGCGTCGAAACCCGTGTTCCGCAATGTGTATACGACGAGTTCGCGGATGTTATCGTCATCCTCCACTACGTAGATCATCCTGGAACCTCTTTCTCTTCCCGGTAATGGAGTATACAACCCATTCGGCGATGTTCGCCGAATGATCTCCGATGCGCTCAAGATACTTCGATATCATCAAAAGGTTGAAGCAGGCTTCGCCCTTGGCGCTGTCGTTCGATACGATCGCGATCAGCCCGCTCCGTATCCGGGCGAAGAGGTCGTCGACGACATCGTCGTAGACGATCACGCTTCGGGCTTTCGCAAGGTCGCCCGCGACGAAAGCGTCGACGCTGTCGGAAAGCATTTTCAGCGTCGCGCGCGACATGTCCTCGATGTGAATGTCGCTTTTCACCGAACTGCCGACCATGGAACTCGAAATCTTGGCGATGTTCGCCGCCTGATCGCCGATCCGCTCCATATCGGTCACGATCATCTGCGCCGACGTGATCTGCCGCAGGTCGCTCGCGACGGGCTGCTCGCGCAGCAGAAGCCGAATGCAGATTTCTTCGATCTCGCGTTTGCTCGCCTCGATCCCGCTCTTCAACTTGAGCGCTTTTTCGCGGTACGGCCTCGATTCGCCGACGAGACCCTTTGCCGCGCACTCGATCGCGTCCTCGCACAGCGCGCCCATGAGGATGATCCCGGTGTGGAGCGCTTCGAGTTGTTTTTTGTATCCTTCTCGCATATCACCCAAACCTCCCGGTGATATAATTCTCCGTGCGCTTGTCATCGGGCAGGGAGAAAATCTTTTCGGTCGCGTCGTACTCTATCATCTCACCGAGAAAAAAGAACGCCGTCCTGTCCGAAATGCGCGCCGCCTGCTGCATATTGTGCGTCACTATGACTATTGTATACTCCTTCTTGAGTTCGGCGACGAGGTCTTCGATCCTCGACGTCGAGATGGGGTCGAGCGCGGAGGTCGGCTCGTCCATCAGCAGAACCTCCGGCGATACCGCGAGAGCGCGCGCGATGCACATCCTCTGCTGCTGCCCGCCGGACAGTGAAAGCGCATTCTCGTGCAATCTGTCCTTGATCTCGTCCCAGATCGCGGCGTCGCGCAGCGATTTTTCGATGATCGCGTCGAGCTTCACGCGCGCCCGAATTCCGTGCGTGCGCGGCCCGAAAGCGATGTTGTCATAAACGCTCATCGCAAAAGGCGTCGGCTTCTGAAAAACCATTCCAACGCGTTTGCGCAACACGCTCACGTCGGTCTCCTGCGCGTAGATGTCCTCGCCGTCGAGCGTGACGCTCCCTTCGATCCTGCACCCTTCGACCAGGTCGTTCATACGGTTCAATGTCCTGAGGAAAGTCGATTTTCCGCAACCCGAAGGGCCGATCAGCGCCGTGACCTCGCGCGCGGGAATCGCCATGCCAATGTTTCGCAGCGCATGGTTTGCGCCGTAGTATAGATTCAGTTTATCCACAATCAGCTTATCCACATTTTCCTTCCGTAATCCTCTTGGCCAGAGCGACCGACGACATGTTGATCACGATGACGAGAATCAGCAACACGACCGCGGTCGCGTAGGCCTGGTCGATGTGCAGTCCTTCGCTGGACAGGCTGTACATATGAACGGACAGGGTCCTCACCGAGGAAAACGCGCTGTCGGGGATTTTCGCCACGGTACCGGCCGTGAAAATGAGTGCGGCGGTTTCTCCGACGACGCGACCGATGCAGAGAATGATTCCGGCGAGGATTCCGGGCACGGCGGGCGGAAGCACGATGGAAAACACCGTCCGCAAACGTCCGGCGCCGAGTCCGAAACTGCCTTCGCGGTACGAATCCGGCACCGCGATCAAGGCTTCCTCGGTCGTTCGCATGATGACCGGCAGGATCATGACCGCCATCGTGAATGCGCCGGCGAGCAGCGAATACCCCCAGCCCAGAGTCATTACAAAGCACAGCATCCCGAAAAGGCCGTAGACGATCGACGGAATCCCGGCGAGCGTCTCGGCGGCGAGCCGGACGAGTGGAACGAGCCGGTTCCCTCTTCGTGCGTATTCGGTCATATAGACCGCCGCAAAGATTCCGAGCGGCGCCGAGATCAGGAGCGACAAGGCCGTCATGATCGCGGTATTGATCAGCGCGGGAACGAGCGAAACGTTCACGCTGTCGTAGTGCCAGGAGAAAATCTCCGGCGTGATATTGGGTACACCCATGAAAACGATGTAGCCCACGATGAAGAAAATGATGGAAACCGTCGCGACGGCGGCCGCGAGAACGCAGCCCCGCAGGGCGAGCGAGAGCGGCTTGATTCCCGCGAACGCGCGTCGTGACGTCTTCATGGGACTTTTCTCCCGAACGAAAGCGCCATCGACGTGTTCAGTACCAAGATAAAGATGAAGAGGACGAGCGCGGTTCCGATGAGCGCTTCGCGGTGCAGGTCCGCCGCGTAGCCCATTTCGAGCACGATGTTCGCCGTGAGCGTCCTCGCGCCCTGGACGAGGCTCTCCGGGATCAGCACCTGATTGCCCGCGACCATGATGACCGCCATCGTCTCACCGATCGAGCGACCGATTCCGAGAACGACGCCGGCGAGGATTCCCGACCGCGCCGCCGGGAGTACCGCGAAAAAGACCGAACGCTCGTGCGTCGCGCCGAGCGCGAGCGCGCCCTCGTAACTGCTCCGGGGAACGGCGCGGATCGCCGCCTCGGAGACGCTCGTGATCGTCGGCAGGATCATGATTCCGAGCAGGATGGACGCCGTCAGCAAACTTTTTCCGCTCCCGCCGAACATTTCCCTCACGAAGGGCACCATGACGACGAGGCCGAAGAAGCCGTAAAGGATCGACGGCACGCCGGCAAGCAGGGAGATCGCCGGACTCAGTACCCCGTAGAGACGCTTCGGGCAGAATTCCGCCATGAAGACGGCGGTCAGCACGCCGAGCGGAACCCCCGTCACGATCGCACCTGCGGTCACGTAAAGACTGCCGACGATCATCGGAGCGATGCCGTACAACTCGCTCCCGGGCCGCCACTCCATCCCGGTCAAAAACGCCACCGGGCCGATCTTCCCGATCGCCGGGAGTCCGTTCGAGAAAAGGAAGAGACAGATCAGCAATACGCAGAGGATCGAAACGCACGCCGCCAACAAAAAAACGACCTTCATGACGCTTTCGCTGAACTTGCCTTTTGCTCCGCTCATGCTGTTCTTCTTCTCTTCCGGTACCCGAATCGCGGACCTTCTCACTTCTTTTCCAAATTCCTCGCTCTTGAGAAGCATGAGCCGCTTCACGGCACTTCTCGTGCCGCAAGGCGAAGCCGACAAGGGCGCGGACGAAGCGGACATGGAATCAATCCAGCTTCGACCACTTCGTGATTTCACCGACGAAGATGCGCTTGACCTGATTCTTCGACAATCCGCCCACGGCGTTTCCCTTGTTGACGATGACCGCGATACCGTCCTTGGCGATCAGCGTGCCCTTCAAGCCCTTCTGGATTTCGGAATCCCTGATCTCGCGCGACGCCATGCCTATATCGCATATCCCGCTGATCGCCGCGTTCATCCCGGTCGAAGAATCGCTCTGCTGTATCTCGATCTTCGCGTTGGCGTTGAGTTTGACGTAGGCTTCGACGAGTTTTTCCATCAGCGGCGTTACCGACGACGAACCCGCGACGATCACCCGACCCGAGACCTTGCCGCCTTTGAACGCGCCGGCGTCGGCGACCTGGATGTAACCGCTCGACGCGACGATCTTCTGACCCTCGCGGCTCGAAATGAAGTCGATAAAGTCTTTCGCCGACGCACCGAGATCGCTCTTCGTCGCGATCAAAAAGGGGCGGGAAATCTTGTAGCTACCATTGTTGACGTTCGCTATCGTGCTCTCGACGCCGTCGATCCTGAGGGCTTTCACGCTGTCGTTGAGCGAACCGAGCGAAATATAACCGATCGCGTTTTTATCTCCCGCGATGCTCGTCATCATCACGGCGGTATTGTTCGTGATTTCCGCCGAAAGCGTCGTCGCGTCCTTTTTCTTGTCGTCCAGAACACCGAACAACTCGACGAACGCGCTCCGCGTCCCCGAACCGTCTTCCCGGGAAACGACGGTGATCGCGTCGTTCCCGCCCTCGCCCGCTGCAACAGCCCCTTCCATCAGATACATCGGCGATAACGCAAAACACGCCAGCAGGACAGCTTTTTTCATGCTTCTCATGCCTATCTCCTTTCGTTGAAAATTCCTGTTGGAGAGAAGCTTACGAAGCGCGTGTAAAATCCGAAACGGAGCTTTCGTTAAATCGGTGTAAAA
>JAISDL010000084.1 GCA_031264825.1 Accumulibacter sp.
ACGGAATCGTTGGGGGCAGCATAGCTCACCACCAACCTATACGCGCCATTCCAACCGATCGGCTTTCTTCTGTCTCCTGTTTCCCGTCTCCTGTCTCCTGCCCCCTTCCCGTATCTACGAAACGGTCTCCCACCACCGCGTGAATTCCTGCGCGCGGTCGTCGAGGAAAATTGGGCGGCCGATTTCCGGCGTCCACAGCGCGTAGCCGCGCCCTTGGCTCGCGGCCGTGATGCGCTTGAACGGGTCGTCCCAGTCGTGCCGCGAGATCGAGAAGCGACCGATGTGCCCCGGCGTCAGCCGCTTGGCGCGCAGGTCGTCCGCGGCCTGCGCGGCTTGTTCGGGGTTCATGTGGACGTTCGCCCAGCGTGCGTCGTACTGGCCGGAATCGAGCGCCACCCAGTCGAACGGACCGTAGCGCCGTCCGAGTTCGGCGAAATGCGGCGCGTAGCCCGTGTCGCCGCTGAAAAAGAGGCGGCGTTTCGGGGAGAACAGCGCGAAGCCGACCCACAGCGAGCGGTTGCGCCGCAAGGTGCGCCCGGAAAAATGGCGCGCCGGCGTGACCACAATCCGCAGTTCCGGCGAAAACTCGACGGCATCGTACCAGTCGGCCTCGCGCACGACGCGCGCGTCGTAACCCCACGCCTCGAAGTGCGCGCCGACGCCCAGACCGGTCATCACCCGCTTGACTTTTGATTTGAGCGCCAGGGCGCTCGGATAGTCCAGATGGTCGTAATGGTCGTGGGTAATCAAGAGGACGTCGACGTCGGGCACGTCTTCGGCGGTGTAGACATTGGTGCCGTCGAAGGCGGTGTTCACGAACGGCAGGGGCGCAGCGTTGGTGCTGAAAATGGGGTCGATCAGGATGCGCTGACCGCCGAGTTGCACGTAGTAAGACGAGTGACCCAACCAGACGACCAGGTCCTGCGCGAGATCCAGCGCCCTGAAGTCCGTCTTGACGGCGGGAATCGCGCCCGGCGGGCGCGGCTGACCCTTTTCTTCAAAGAGGCTGGACATCCACATTCCCAGCTCGGATTGGCCGCTCGTCAGCAGGGGGGAAGCAATCTGGTTGCGGAACACGCCGTTCGCGTAGTTCGGGGAAGCGGCAAAACGCAGCAGCCGTTCGCCTTGCGGCTGCTTCCCGAACAGCGGGTGTTGCGAGTAGGCCGCGCCACCGGCGGCCCCCAGGACGACGAGGCCGGCGGAAACCTTGAGGAGACGGCGCCGGTTCATTCAAACCTTGCGAGGATTCGACGCCGGTCTCGCCGCCCCCCAGGCGTCTTCGTCATCATCGTGGCTCATCGAGTGTTCCTCCCCCATTGAATTTCGACCGTCGTTCCCCGATTCATTATAGCGACCGCGAATCACCGAACTCCTGTCGTGTCACATGCTGAAACGGATTCTTCCCGTCTGTGGCACCTCGCCAGCGTCTCGCTGAAAAATTTTCCGCCGACTCTCTTGAAATTTGCTCTTCCTGCCCATATTATTAGCACCCGATGACTATGAGTGCTAACAAATTGTCGCTTATTCAAAACAGCCCGATTTTGGGCACAGGTTTATCACACCCATTAAATCGCTAAAAACAGGAGATAAAAGCATGAAAATCCGTCCTTTGCACGATCGTGTGATCGTCAAGCGTCTCGATGAAGAACGTAAAACGGCGTCGGGCATCGTGATTCCCGACGCGGCGACCGAAAAACCCGACCAGGGAACGATCCTCTCGGTCGGCCCGGGCAAGCGCGACGAAAACGGCAAGCACGTGGCGCCGGACGTCAAGGCCGGCGACCGCGTTCTGTTCAGCAAATACGCGGGCCAGACCGTCAAGGTTGACGGCGAAGAACTGCTGGTCATGCGCGAAGAAGACATCATGGGTGTCGTCGAGGCGTAAACGAACGCTCGAACGCATCCCTTTCCCTATCCAAACACTGAGGAGTTTTTTTTATGGCAGCAAAAGACGTTAAATTCGGTGATTCCGCCCGTTCCCGCATGGTTGAAGGCGTCAACCTCCTGGCCGACGCGGTCAAGGTGACTCTCGGCCCCAAAGGCAGGAACGTCGTTCTGGAACGCTCCTACGGCGCGCCGACCGTGACCAAGGACGGCGTATCGGTCGCCAAGGAAATCGAACTCAAGGAAAAATTCGCCAATATGGGCGCCCAAATGGTCAAGGAAGTCGCGTCCAAGACCTCCGACATCGCCGGCGACGGCACGACGACGGCGACCGTTCTGGCGCAGTCGATCGTCCGCGAAGGCATGAAATTCGTCGCCGCCGGGATGAACCCGATGGATCTGAAGCGCGGCATCGACAAAGCGGTCGCCGCGATCGTCGAAGAATTGAAGAAGCTCTCGAAGCCGTGTTCGACGAACAAGGAAATCGCGCAGGTCGGTTCGATCTCGGCCAACGCCGATTCGTCGATCGGCGACATCATCGCCCAAGCGATGGACAAGGTCGGCAAGGAAGGCGTCATCACCGTCGAAGACGGAAAGTCGCTGAACAACGAACTCGACGTCGTCGAAGGCATGCAGTTCGACCGCGGCTATCTGTCGCCGTATTTCATCAGCAACGCCGACAAGCAGATTTCGGTTCTTGAAAACCCCTTCGTCCTGCTCTTCGACAAGAAGATCTCGAACATCCGCGACCTCCTTCCGGTACTCGAACAAGTCGCCAAGGCCGGACGCCCGCTCCTGATCGTCGCCGAAGACGTCGAAGGCGAAGCGCTCGCCACGCTGGTCGTCAACAATATTCGCGGAATCCTCAAGACCTGCGCCGTCAAGGCACCGGGCTTCGGCGACCGCCGCAAGGCCATGCTCGAAGACATCGCGGTTCTGACCGGCGGACAGGTCATCGCCGAAGAAGTCGGCCTGACCCTCGAAAAAGCGACGCTGGCGGAACTCGGCGAAGCCAAGCGCGTTGAAATCGGCAAGGAAAACACGACGATCATCGACGGCAACGGTTCCGAATCGAGCATCGAAGCGCGTGTCAAGCAGATCCGTACCCAGATCGAAGAATCGACGAGCGACTACGACAAGGAAAAATTGCAGGAGCGCGTCGCCAAACTCGCGGGCGGCGTTGCGCTGATCAAGGTCGGCGCCGCGACCGAAGTCGAAATGAAGGAAAAGAAAGCGCGCGTCGAAGACGCCTTGCACGCGACCCGCGCGGCCGTCGAGGAAGGTATCGTCGCCGGTGGCGGCGTCGCCCTCTTGCGCGCGCGCATCGCTCTCGGCAAATCCCTGAAGAGCGACAACGCCGATCAGGAAGCCGGCACCAAGATCGTGCTGCGCGCGATCGAGCAGCCGCTGCGTGAAATCGTCGCCAACGCCGGCGATGAACCCTCCGTCGTCGTCAACGCCGTCGTCAACGGCAAGGGCAACTACGGCTACAACGCGGCGACCGGCGAATACGGCGACATGGTCGAAATGGGCGTCCTCGACCCGACCAAGGTCACGCGTACCGCGTTGCAAAACGCCGCGTCGATCGCCGGCTTGATGCTGACCACCGACTGCATGGTCGCCGAACTCGTCGAAGACAAGCCGGCGGGCGGAATGCCCGGGGGCATGGGTGGAATGGGCGGCATGGGCGGGATGGATATGGGGATGTAATTCCCGTATCGACGGAGGCGTTTCTTGCGCCTCCCGTCCTTCAAAAATCCCCCGCGCGGTTTGGCGGGGGATTTTTTTGCGCCGCACCACGCGGCGGCAACGCCAGGAAAGACGCGAACCCGACAAACTCGCGCACACGAGCATTTCGCTTTGACGAATACGCCCAAAACCTTTTATAATCCGCGCTTCATCCTTTTCCAGTTCGTTCATACCGAGAAGACGAGCCGTAGACAGTAGTACGACAAGGCGAAGCCGACCAAGGCAGGGACGATTTGGAAAATGACACAGGGTCAGTTAGCTCAGTTGGTAGAGCAGCGGACTGAAAATCCGCGTGTCCGTGGTTCGATTCCGCGACTGACCACCAGACATCGAAAAGCCGACCGATTTTACGGTCGGCTTTTTGTTTGGGAATCGTCAAAAAACAGCCGCCTGTTTTTTGACGGCTTGGACAAAAAAAGGCGGGCTTTGCCCACCTTCAAACCCAATAACCCGGCAAAAAGCAGGGTTTTACTTTTTGCCGAACACTAGCGAATCCCCGATTCCCGCCGCCCTTTTGAAAAAAACGGAACGGGGTCGACAGTCAGGAGACGACCGATGACCATCAGAATCCTCGCGGAATGCTACGGCGATCCGGCGTTGAATCGCTTGACGCTTGCCGCACTGCCGGGGCTCGACAAAATCGAATACCTTGAAGTCCGCCCCGCGGAAAGCGCGCCCGACGCCGATGCCACCGTTCGCGGCGCTCTGGCCTACCGAGTCGTCGGGCCGCGCGTCGTCTCGAACGACAGGCTTGCCCGGCACATCGCCGACGCCGAGAACGCCTTGCGCGAGCGCTCCGGGAAATCCGCCAACGACGCGCTGAGCTGGGACGACGCGCTCAAGGCCGCCGACCGCCGCGTCGATGTCGAGACGTGATTCCGTCTCGCGCGTCCCCGGCTCATTCCTTTTCCAGTTCATTCCTGCCGAGAAGACGAGCCGCAGACAGTACAGGTAGTACGGCAAGGCGAGTCGACAAAGGAAGGGATGGACTGGGAATGGAATCATGGACGGAATGAACCTCCACGCGCGAGAGAAACGACGGCGTCTCCTTGCGCCTGAGTATTCGATCGAAATCAGCGAAAAATCGGGGGTTCGTTACCTTCATTTCGGGTCGGAATGGATACAGGGCGCGATGCGCGTCCAAAGGCCGAACGCGCTGGAACTCGCCTACACCCGCGAGATGATGACGGGCTTTCTGCTGCGCGACGCACCTTGGCCGCGTCGGGCGCTGTTGGTCGGTCTGGGCGCCGGGTCGTTCGTAAAATTTCTCTACCACAAGTCGCCCGAAACGAAGATCACGGTCGTCGAAATCGACCCGCAGGTCGAAATCGTCGCGCGGCTGCATTTCAAGCTGCCGGACGACCCGGAACGCCTGAAAATCGCGATCGGAGACGGGGCGGAGTATCTGGAGAAGCGCCGGTCGAAATTCGACCTCATCCTCGTCGACGGTTTCGACAAGGACGCGGACCCCGGCTTGCTCGATACCCCGAACTTCTACCGGAACTGCCGCGCGCGCCTGACCGGAAACGGGGTGCTGGCGGTCAACCTGCTCGGTAAAAAACGCTTCGGGAAAAGCGCCGGGATGATCGGCGACGCCTTCGACGGGCGTTCGCTGGTCTTTCAATCGACCGACAGCGGGAACGCGGTCGCCCTCGCGGTGGGCGCCGATCCGGTCGACGTTTCTTTCGGGGAAATCTCGGAGGCCGCCGGCGCGCTTTACAAAAGGACCGGCCTCAACCTGGTCTCGGTCATTCCCAGGCTGCAGGATTCGGAGAGGCGAGTCGGCGACCGCCTGGTCATCTGATTCCTTTTCCAGTTCATTCCTGCCGAGAAGACGAGCCGCAGACAGTACAGGGTGTACGGCAAGGCGAGTCGACAAAGGGTGGGATGGACTGGGAATGGAATCAAACGTTGGATTCGCCCACGGTCTCCCCCACCGCGAGCGTAATCTCGCGCAAAAACATCCCCAGCGCGACGATCATCGAAATGATCGCAAAAATGAAAAGCAGCGCGACGAATTTCGTCAGGTCGATCGTAAGCAGCGCGCCCAGAAAGGCGATCGCAATGTCCATGCAGACGAAGAGCCCCGCGAGCACGGAAAAAAGCGTCCCGAGGTAGGTCATGTGAATCCGCCGCGCCAGAATGTGCAATTCCTTTTGCACGTCTTCGGGCAAGGGATCTGAACCCAGGGAGGTCCTCAGTTGGCGTTGCCGGTCGACGATGCGGCCGAGCCGCGTATTCATCGCGTTGATCATCGTCGCAACCGCCGTCAGCAGAAAAACGGGCGCGACGGACAGTTGAATGACGTGTGAAATATTTTGAATGTTGAACGAATCCATGTTCCAACCTGTGTTTCGGCTTGGGTTTCGACCGGTGTTTCGATCTGGAAATACTCGGCGAGGCGGTATGGAAAAGTCAGCCTCGCGTCGGGCGCCCTCGTTTTCTTCCCGGCATTATACGGAGAGATTTCAATCGGAGCGCGTTTCCGCCGGCGCCCCGGGATCACTTCCTTTCGGATTCGGCGAGAACTTCGCGCAGTTGGGTCACCAAAACCTTGTCGACGCGATTCTTGTCCATGTCGAGCACTTCGATGGACCATCCGAGCGCTTTCACGCAGTCGGTCTCGACGGGAATGCGGCCAAGAACGTACATCACCAGGCCGCCCAAGGTATTGAAGGCGTTTTCGTCTTCTCCCGGAAAATCGTCTTCGATCTTCAGCACGGATTTTACGCGATCGACCGAAACCCCGCCGTCGACGAGCCAGGAACCGTCGGCGCGCTTGATGATTTCCGGCTTTTCCGAAACGCCGGAGGACGGCAATTCGCCGACGATGGAAATCAGAACGTCGGTCAGCGTGACGAGGCCCTGCAATTCACCGTATTCGTCGACGACCAGCGCGCACTGCTGACGCGCGCGCCGGAAATTTTCGAGCAAATGCGTCGTCGTCACGCCTTCTGGGATATAAAGAGGCGGGCGGATAAAGTTTTCGATATCGAGTTTCTCGCCCGCTTCGAGGCATTTGAGCATGTCGGCCGTCCGAAGAATTCCGATGACGTGGTCGAGGCCGTCGCGGCAGACGACGATCAGCGTAAAGGGCGCTTCGACGAGGCCGCGACGCAGCTCGCTTTCCGTATCGGCGAGGTCGATCGCGTAGACGTCGTTGCGGTGCGTCATGATCGTGCTGATGCGTTGCTCGTCGAGCCGCAGGACGTTCGAGACGATCGCCTGCTCGCTTTCGTGAAAAACGCCCTCCTCCGCGCCCTGCTCCATCAAGACATTGATTTCATCGTCGGTCAGCGACGGTTCGGAGCTGGGTTTCGCGCCGAGCAGGTGCAGGATCAGTTTCGACGACGACGAGAGCAGGCAGACCAGCGGGCGCGCGAGTTTCGACGCCAACGCCATCGTCCCCGCGATCCGTGAAGCGATGCCTTCGGGCGCCAGGAGGGCAAGACTCTTCGGGACGAGTTCTCCGATCACGACGGAGAAATACGTCAGTCCGGCGACGACGAGCGTCGTCGCGATCCCCTTGGCGTAGGGCGCGAGCAACTGCACTTCGGTCATTTTTTGGGTCAGCGGCTCGATCAGGATATTTTCGCCGATCGCGCCGCTCAAGATACCGACCGTCGTGATCCCGACCTGTATCGTCGAGAGGAAGCCCGACGGCTCGCTGCTCAGGTCGAAGGCTATCTTGGCCCCCTGATTTCCATCGTCGGCGAGTTTTTGCAGGCGCGATTTCCGCGAGGATACGACGGCGATTTCCGCCATGGCAAGAAAGCCGTTCAGCAAGACGAGTAAAACGAGAAGAAGTAGATCCATTTCAATCATCAAGAGTAGAAGCGCGTCCGCCCGCGTTCAGCGGGAGCTTGTGCGCCCATCCCACAGTATCGGCACGGCGGATGAAACCCTCAAAACCTCATTTTTCCTCGAAAAGCGGACGATCGGCGGGGTGGTCTACGGATTATACTGGAATGCCGCGCCTTTCAAAGGCGGTCGCGGTCGTGGAGGGAATACGCGCCTGGCAAAGAAGTGCCGCTTCCCGGATTATCATGTGTACTTTCTATGCGAAAATTCAAAGGATGGAATTGAGGACGGATTTATATCTGGGCGATTGCCGGAAAGAGCTGAAAAAAATACCCGACAATCAGGTAGACCTGATCGTCACCTCGCCTCCGTACGCCGACCAGCGAAAATCGACCTACGGTGGCATCAGCGTCGATGAGTACGTCGACTGGTTTCTTCCGGTTTCCGAAGAGCTTTTTCGCGTTCTCAAACCGACGGGGACCTTCATTCTGAACATAAAGGAAAAGGTCGTAAACGGCGAAAGAAGCACTTACGTCATGGAACTCATCCTTGCGATGCGGCAACAGGGATGGCTCTGGACCGAAGAGTTTATCTGGCACAAAAAAAACTGTTTCCCCGGAAAATGGTCGAACCGCTTCCGCGACGCTTGGGAAAGGCTTCTGCAATTCAATAAAAACAAAAAATTCAATATGTACCAGGACGCGGTGAAGGTTCCGATCGGCGACTGGGCGAAAAGCCGCCTGAGAAACCTGAGTGAAACCGACAAAATTCGGGATAACGCGAAAAACGGGAGCGGATTCGGAAAAAACGTCTCCAACTGGATCGGGAAAAAAACGGTCTATCCGACCAACGTCGTGCATTTATCGACCGAGTGCAACAACAAAAACCATAGCGCGGTCTTCCCGCGCGAACTTCCCGAATGGTTCATTCGCCTGTTTACGCGGGAGAACGATACGGTACTGGACCCGTTCATGGGTTCCGGCACGACGATCGAAGTCGCCAACAAAATGAAAAGGAACGCGATCGGCGTCGAAATCGTTCCGGAGTATTATCTTGGCGTCAAAGAGCAGTTCGCCTCGCTTGAATACTATTTGATGGAACCCGAACCGGAATATGGAAGCCTTGAATCTTCATGACGTCATAGAATACGTCGAAATCAATATCGGCGCCTTTCACGAAAAACGGATAAAAAGGCTCGGACAGCTCAAGCTATCGCAAGTCCTGAAGCGGAAAAATCCGTATTTGTTCAAGGCCAAGAACGCCTCGACGTCCGAGCAAATCGTTCGCGGAATCGTCGATGCGCACATTTCGTCAAACGAAGAGACTCTTTTTGGCGAATGGTTGGAAGGACTGGCCATTTTCATCAGTCAAAAGGTATATAACGGTCGGAAATCGGGCATCCAGAACATCGACCTCGAATTCGACAAGGACCGCACGAGGTACATCGTGACGATCAAGTCCGGGCCAAATTGGGGGAACAGCAGTCAAATCTCAAAAATGGCCGCCGACTTCAGAACGGCCAAAAAAACCCTGCGCACGAGTGACTCGAAGCTCAATGTCGTGGCCGTCAACGGTTGCTGTTACGGGCGCGACAATGTTCCCGACAAAGGCGATTATTTCAAGTACTGTGGGCAGGAATTCTGGGCTTTCCTCTCGGGGAACGAGAATCTCTATCTTGAGATCATCGAACCTTTGGGGCATAAAGCGCACGAAAAAAACGAGGAATTCCGGAATTCGTACGACCACATGATCAACAAATTCACCCGGGAGTTCTCGAACGAATTCTGCGACGGCGGCGGCGCAATCGATTGGGAAAAGTTGTTGCGCTTCAATTCCGGGAAATCCCCCGAAACGCCCTGAGCCGCACGCCCCCAAGCACCCCCGAACCACCCTGCGCGCGCCCCTCCTCCGTCCTTCCCGCACGGGAATGACGGAGGAGGAGGCCCCACGTCAGCGGAGAGGAGGAACGGGCGAACCGTCATTTCTGTGTCATTCCGCCGGTTTTGCGCCCTCGGCGTTTTGGGTGAACAGGCGGTTCGTTCCGCTGATCAGCGCTTTGATCGACGCGGTGACGATGTTGGGATCCATCCCGACGCCGTAGTATTCGCGCCCACCTTCGGCGCGCGTCACTTCCATGAAGGCGCACGCGCGCGCGTTTCCCCCGCCGGACATCGAGCGCTCTTCGTAGCTGCGAACCTGGACGTGAAAACCGATGCGGCCGAGCGCGTTGACCGCCGCGTCGATCGGGCCGTTGCCTTCGCCGGTCAGTTGGTGTTTTTTGCCCGAAAACTCGACCGAGAGTTCGATGCCTTGCGTCTCGCCGTTTTCGAAGAGGTGGTGTTCGACGTAGGCGAGCGGCTCACGGTTTTCGAGGTAGCTTGCGGAAAAAAGCTCCCAGATATGCTTTGCGTCGATCTCTCCGCCGCCTTCGTCGGTACGGTGCTGGATTTCTCCCGAGAATTCGACCTGGAGCCGGCGCGGCATGACGATACCGTATTCCTGTTCGAGGAGGAAGGCGACTCCGCCCTTTCCGGACTGGCTGTTGATGCGGATCACCGAATCGTAGTTTCGGCCAAGGTCGGCGGGGTCGACGGGCAGGTAGGGAATATCCCACTTGGTTTTCTCTTCCTGCGCGGCGAAGCCCTTGCGGATCGCGTCCTGGTGCGAACCCGAAAAAGCCGTGAAGACCAGATCGCCGACGTAGGGGTGGCGCGGGTGGATCGGCATCTGCGTGCACTCTTCGTAATCGCGGGCGATCGCGTTGATGTCGGAAAAATCGAGGTTCGGCGAGATGCCCTGCGTGTACAGGTTCAGCGCGAGCGTCACGAGGTCGACGTTCCCGGTCCGTTCGCCGTTCCCGAAAAGGCAGCCTTCGACGCGGTCGGCGCCGGCCATGAGTCCGAGTTCGGCGGCCGCGACGCCCGTCCCGCGGTCGTTGTGCGGATGCAGACTGATCAGGACGCTGTTGCGATGGTCGAGGCGGCGGTGCATCCATTCGATCTGGTCGGCATAGACGTTCGGCGTCGCCATTTCGACGGTCATCGGCAGGTTGAGGATGATTTTGTCGTCGGGTGTCGCGCCCCAGGTTTCGGTCACGGCGTCGCAGACTTCGAGCGCGTAATCGAGTTCGGTCGCCGTGAAGTTTTCGGGGCTGTATTCGAGGGTCCAGTGCGTTTCGGGGGTTTCGCGGCTCAATTCGCGGACGAGGCGGATCGACGAAACGACCATGCGCAGAACTTCCTGCTTGGTCATCGAGAAGACCATTTCGCGGAAGGACGGAGAGGTCGCGCTGTAGATGTGCACGATCGCGCTGCGCGCGCCCTTGAGCGCATCGAAAGTACGACGGATGAGCGCTTCGCGGGCGGGCGCGAGGACTTCGACGCTGACGCCGTCCGGGATATGCCCGCCTTCGATCAGCGTGCGGACGAAGTCATAGTCGGTTTGCGAGGCGGAGGGAAAGGCGACTTCGATTTCCTTGAAGCCGGTTTTGACGAGCCGCGAGAAGAGGCGCATTTTGCGTTCGACATTCATCGGTTCGAAAAGCGCCTGGTTCCCGTCGCGCAGGTCGGTGCTCATCCAGATCGGCGCCTGGCGGATGACCTGGTTGGGCCACTGCCGGTTGGGTATCTGGATCGGCGGGAAGGATGCGTACTTTGTCGCGGGATTTTTCAACATGAAAAGCTCCTGGCTGAATTTTTTTGACAAGAATGAAGGTGGTTTGCGATGTTGGAATCATAGCTCGAATCGCGCCGTATTTGCTTGCTTTTTATGACTTCATTTGAGGTGTTATTAAAATTTAATTGCTATAATTCTATAAAAAGAAGATTATTCTGCTTATGAAAATAAATTGAGGGCAATTTATGGAAAAATTGGCGATCGACTCTTACGACCGGAACATCATAAAGCAACTTCAGCGCGACGGTCGCGTCAGCAACCAGGACCTCGCGGACCGCATCGGCCTTTCGCCGTCGCCGTGCCTGCGGCGCGTCCGCGCGCTTGAGGAGTCGGGTGTCATCCAGGGCTACCGCGCGATGGTCGACGCGCAAAGACTCGGATACTCGCTGATGGCACTGGTGCACGTGGCGATGGACAAGCACACGCCGGAGCGCTTCGAAAATTTCGACGCCGCGATCCGCAAGATTCCCGAAGTGCTCGAATGCTTGCTGATCACCGGGCAGACGGCCGATTATCAGGTCAAGGTCGTCGCCAGGGACATGGAGAGTTACCAAGAGCTTTTGTTGAACCGAATCAACCGGATACAGGGCGTGACCGGCGTACATTCGAGCTTCGTGCTCAGAAGGGTCGTCGACCGGACCGATATTCCGGTTCCAGACGGTGGCGCGTAATGACCCTATTCCTTTTCCAACTCGTCCAAGCGCGATCTGGAAATGGAATTACCCCAGCGATTCGACGGCGCGGCGCATCCGCGAGAGCGCCGTTTCGAGCGTTTGCATCGGGCACCCGAAATTGAGCCGAACCCAGCCCGGCGCACCGAAGGCGCGTCCGCACGAAAGCCCGAGACCGTGCGATTCGAAAAAAGCCGTCGGGTCGTCGATGGGCAGGCCGCGCGCGTCGATCCACGCGAGGAAGCTCGCTTCGACGTGCGTCATCGCGACGCCGTCGATAGTTTTGACGGTCTCTTCGACGCGGTCGCGGTTCGCGCGCAGGGCGTCGAGCAAGGCGGCGCGCCACGCCCCGCCTTCGCGGCAGGCGGCTTCGGCAGCGGCGAAGCCGAGCGCGTTGACGTGCGGAACGATGCCCTGCATCGCACGGAGGAAACGCCGCCGCAACGATGCGTCTGGAATCACGGCGAAGGCGCACGCCATCCCCGGAATATTCCAGGTCTTCGACGGCGCCATCAGCGTTATGCAGCGATCGGAAACGCCGGGGGCAAGCGCCGCGAAGGGGACGTGACGCTTGTCGGTGTCGAGCACGAGGCCGCAGTGTATTTCGTCCGAGCAGATGAAGAGCTTTTTCCGTTCGCAGAGCGCGGCGACTTCAAGGAGTTCGTCGGCGTTCCACGCGCGACCGACCGGGTTGTGCGGGTGGCAGAGCAGGAAAAGCCGGGTGTCGAGCGTGATCGCGGCCTCGACGGCGTCGATGTCCCAGGCCCAGCGGTTTCCCGATACGCAAAGCGGCGCGCTGGCGAGCGGCAACCCGGAGAAACCCGGCGCGGTCAAAAAAGGCGGGTAGACGGGTGTCGCCGTGAAGACGCCGCCGCCGACGGCACGGCAAGCGACGTTGATCCCGGTCACGAGGCCGGGGAGCCAGACGAGCCAGTCGGCTTCGATCGGCCACCCGTACTCGCGGGCGAGGTGGGATCGCACGGCTCCGGCGAGCGACGCCGGCGGGTCGGCGTAGCCCAGATCGCCCCGCGCGACGCGGCGCGTGATCGCCGCGAGGATTTCGGGCGCCGCCGGAAAGTCCATGTCGGCGACCCACATCGGCAGCACGTCGCGCCCCGCGTACTTGTTCCACTTCATCGAGTCGCCGCCTGAACGGTCGACGACGCGGTCGAAGTCGTACGGCGCGGTCACGGCGCGAGAAAAAGCCGGTACGCGGGGCTGTCGGTCTCGTTCCAGTGCGCGTAACCCAGGTTTTTCAGGAAGTCGCGGAACTGCCGCATCTCACCCGGCGGAACCTGGATTCCGGCGAGGACGCGACCCGTGTCGGCGCCGTGGTTGCGGTAGTGGAAGAGGCTGATGTTCCACCCCGAACTCATTTTGTTGAGGAAATTCATCAACGCGCCGGGGCGCTCTGGAAATTCGAAACGGTAGATGTGCTCGTGCTCGATTCCCGGCGCGGGACCGCCGACGAGGTGGCGGATATGCGCTTTCGCCATTTCGTCGTCGGTCAGGTCGAGCGTCGAATAACCGTGTTTGTCGAGCTGCGCGGCGAGCTTGCGCGATTCGTCGCGCGAGGAAGTCTGGATGCCGACGAAGACGTGCGCCTCTTTCGGGTCGTTGTAGCGATAGTTGAATTCGGTGATGTTGCGCGAGCCGATCAGCGAAATGAATTCACGGTACGCGCCGGGACGTTCGGGCAAAGTGACGGCGAAAACCGCTTCGCGCTGCTCGCCGACCTCGGCGCGCTCGGTGACGAAGCGCAGGCGGTCGAAATTCATGTTCGCGCCGGAAGCGACGGCGACGAGCGTCTTCGCCTTGAGCTTGTGGATTTTCGCGTACGCCTTCGCGCCGGCGATGGCGAGCGCGCCCGCGGGTTCGAGGATCGCGCGCGTGTCTTCGAAAACGTCCTTGATCGCCGCGCAGATCGCGTCGGTGTCGACGCGGACGATTTCGTCGACGTATTGCCGGCAGAGACGGAAGGTCTCTTCGCCGACGTATTTGACGGCCGTGCCGTCGGAGAAAAGGCCGACCTGCTTTAGGCGAACGCGCTTTCCCGCTTCGAGCGATTGCGCCATCGCGTCGGCGTCGAAAGTCTCGACGCCGATGATGCGCGTTTCGGGACGCAGCCGCTTGATGTAAGCGGCGACACCCGAAATCAGCCCCCCGCCGCCGATCGCGCAGAAAACCGCGTGGATCGGTTTCGTGTGCTGGCGCAGAATCTCCATGCCGATCGTCCCTTGGCCGGCGATGATTTCCGGGTCGTCGAAAGGGTGGACGAAGCTCATTTTTTCGGCTTTTTCGAGCCTTTGCGCGTGGGTGTAGGCGTCGTCGAAGGACTCTCCGGCGAGGACGACTTCGCCGCCCCGGTCGCGCACCGCCTCGATCTTGATCGCCGGCGTCGTTTCGGGCATCACGACGACCGCGCGGCAGCCGATTTTCGACGCCGAGAGCGCGACGCCCTGCGCGTGATTTCCCGCCGACGCGCAGATCACGCCGTTCTTCAAGCGATCCGCCGAAAGAGAAGCGATCTTGTTGTACGCGCCGCGCAACTTGAAGGAAAAGACGGGTTGCATGTCCTCGCGCTTGAAGAAGACCGCGTTGTCGATGCGCGCCGAGAGGTTGGCGGCAAAATCGAGCGGCGTTTCGACGGCGACGTCATAAACTTGGGCGTTGAGGACCTTTTCGAGATA
>JAISDL010000131.1 GCA_031264825.1 Accumulibacter sp.
CCCGCCGCCGAATGCGTTTTTTCGCGCATTGTAACTTTGGTTTCGATATGCGCGTTGGGGTCGGCGTTTTGACGGATATAGCTTCCAAAGCCCTCCCGATATTTTCCGAGGTCGTGCCACAGTCCGGCCCATTCCGCCCAAGTTCTCGCGCCAAACACGGCGGCGAATTCGGAGGAAATTTTTGAGACGCCCAAGCCGTGTTCTGGCAAAGGATGAAAAATACTTTTCCCCGGGGTGGCTCCGGGTTTGATGTGCGCGATGTAGCGGGGTTCGTCTTCTTGATCGTCCATGGCTTGGGCTCCTGTTGAAAAAGAGAATACGACAAGGGTTCGGTTCAGGGGAGCGGACGATTTTCCACAGGTGGCTTCCTTGCATCGGATCAAGTACCAAACCCCGATCTCGACGAGTTGCTGTATCGGCTTGTCGGGCCAATCGCGGTTGGCGGCGGGGTTCGCGGGGCTGGGATGCAGGATTTTCCCGATTTTCAGGGGCTTCCCGGCGTTTGTTCCGGTGAGCGCGGCTTTTGCGCGCGCCTCGGCGAAAGCGCCGACGCCGATGACCCATTCCGGGTCGAGCGTTTCGACGATTTTTCGCAGATGCGCGTCGCAGAGCGCGGTGAGCGCCGTCGTTTCCGAGGGGCGCAATTTGTCGGGCGTCACGTTTTTCCCGCCGTTGAAAAAGGCCAGAGGGCAGTAATTGGCGACGAAATGGTCGGAGAAGAAAGCGTCCGCCGTGCCGAAGGCGTTCTTGAAGAGTCCCCAGAGTCTGCGCCCGCTGACTTCGCTGCGTGGGCATTCGAAGCCTTTGACCGGCTGTTTCGGGTTTTCGTTTTCGGGCTTTGAAACCGGCGCGGAAATTCCCATCCAATCGCGCACCACGGCGATCTCTCCAAAAGGGACGCCGCATTGCGCCATGCCGAAGGGGCCGGGGTTCATGCCGAGGAATACGACCTTTTTCCGGGAGTTCCCAAAGCGGCGCAAATAGATTTCGTGCGGCGCCCACGCGTAATCCAGCGGGTTGTAGACGTGCGTGACCGGGGCGGAAAAACGTAGCGCGGCGACGCCGTTCGAGAGTTCTTTCGCGGCGTCCACCAGTTTTTGACTGAAGGCGTTCGGCGGGGGTGTGTGCGTCGGAGGCATGGTTTTCAGGTTTTCTCGTTCCAGGGCGCGACGCGCGGCAGGAGCAACATGCCGGGGATCGCGAGCAGAGTGCATAAAAGGAAGAAGTGGAACCAGCCCATGTGCTCGACGAGCGTTCCCGCCGACGCGTTGATGAAGGTGCGCGGGACGGCGGCGAGGCTGGAAAAGAGCGCAAACTGGGTCGCGGTGTAGGCGGGGTGGGTCGCGCGCGAGATGAAGGCGACGAATGCGGCGGTTCCGAGTCCGACGCCGAGCGCTTCGAAGCCGATGACGGCGGCGAGCGCCAGACGCTGTTCGAGTCCGATTTCCGCTTGCGGCCCGAGGTGGGAAAGCCACGCGAAGCCCAGGATCGAAACGATCTGCACGAGTCCGAAGAGGTAGAGCGCGCGGTTGATTCCCAGGCGTAGCATCCAGAGTCCGCCGAAGATTCCGCCGACGAAGGACGGCCAGAACCCGGCGTGCTTGGCGACGAGACCGATGTCGTTCGGCGAAAATCCCATGCCGAGGTAAAACGGCGTCGCGAGCGCGGTGCAGAGCGAGTCGCCGAGTTTGTAGAGGAAGATGAAAGCGAGGACGATCGCGGCGTCTTGCCAGCCCCGGCGTCCGATGAATTCGGTGAAAGGCAGGACGACCGCGTCGCGCAGGGTACGCGGACTCGAACGGTCGAGCGGCGGTTCGGTGACGCGAAGCGACACGACGGCACCGGGGAGCATGAAGGCCGCGGTGATCCAGAAAACCGTGTTCCACGGCAGGTGGCCGGAGAGGACCATCGAAAGCGAACCGGGGATGAAGCCGGCGATACGGTAGGCGTTGACGTGGACAGAATTGCCGAGGCCGAGTTCGCTTTCGTCGAGGATTTCGCGCCGGAAGGCGTCGAGCGCGATATCCTGCGTCGCCGAGAGGAGCGCGACGACGATGGCAAGGTGGCAGACGGGGTGTGTGAAGAGAAAGGCGAGGTCTTCCGCGAAACGCGAGAGCGGGCGGGAAAGGGCCTCAAGGCTTGGCGAGGGAAGCGCTTCGGGGATGGACTGCATGCCGAGGAAGCCGATCGCCAGGAAAAGTCCGGCCTGCGTGAGGATCATCCAACCCCGCCGACGCCCGAAGCCCGGCGGCGCGAAACGGTCGAGCAGCGGCGCCCAGAGGAATTTCCACGTATAGGGCAACTGCGTCAAGGCGAGCAGGCCGACCCTGGTCAGGCTGAGACCTTCCATCGTCAGCCACGCGGGGACCAGGTTGAGCAGAAGGTAGAGCGGAAGTCCCGAACTGAAGCCGGTGAAAACGCAGACGAGCATTTTGCGCGTCAACAACACGGCGAGCCAGGCCGGGGGCCTGAAGCTCATTCCGGGCTCCGGCCGAGGAGGTAGAAAGCCAGACTGCCGTTCAGGTTGGGGTCGTCGGTCACACGACGCCCGGTTTCGTCGAAGGCGAGCTTTTCGCGGATTTCGATGCCGAGCTGGGCGCAAAGCGCTTCGAAATCGACGAGCGTGAAAAAGCGGACGTTCGGCGTGTCGTACCACTCGTAGGGCAGGTCGGGCGAGACCGGCATATGCCCTTTTGCGACGGCCGAGCGATTCGTCCGATAGGCGAAATTCGGGAAACTCACGACGGCTTCTCCGGCGACGCGCAGCATTTCGCCGAGGATGCGTTCGGTCGCGTGCATCGCCTGGAGCGCCTGTGAAATGATCGCGTGGTCGAAGGAAAGGTCTTCAAAACCCGACAGCCCGCCTTCGTTATCGATCTGGAGGACATTGACGCCGTTGCGGACGCATTGAAGGACGCTCTGCGGGTTGATCTCGACGCCGTAGCCTTCGACGCGCTTGGTCTCGCTCAAGTAGCGCAGCAGATTCCCGTCGCCGCAGCCCAGGTCGAGAACGCGCTCGCCCGCCGGAATCCAGCGGGCGATGATGTCGAAGTCGAAACGTTCGCGTTCGCGCTTCGAAAGCTTGTGGATGTTCATAAGCGGATGTTCTCGAAGTAGGCGCGCAGCACGGCGTGGTAATGCGGGTCGGCGAGCAGAAACGAGTCGTGGCCGGCGTCGCAGTCGATATTCGCGTAGGAGACGCGCCGACGGTTTTTCATCAGCGCGAAGACGATTTCGCGCGAGCGCGCGGGAGAGAAGCGCCAGTCGGTCGTGAAGCTGACGATCAGAAAATCCGCGCGGGTACTCGCGAGCGCGGCCGAAAGGTCGCCGTCAAAGTCGTAGGCCGGGTCGAAGTAATCGAGCGCCTTGGTCGTCGTCAAATAAGTATTGGCGTCGAAGAAGGCCGAGAACTTGCTGCCCTGGTGGCGCAGATACGATTCGACCTCGAAATCGGCGTCGTAGCTGAACTGGTATTCGCCCTTCGAAAGCTGGCGGCCGAATTTATCGCCCATCTGGCTGTCCGAAAGGTAGGTGATGTGTCCGATCATCCGCGCGAGGCGCAGCCCGTTCGAAGGCACGACGCCGTATTCGGCGTAATGTCCGCCGTGGAAATTCGTGTCGGAAAGAATCGCCTGGCGCGCGACCTCGTTGAACGCGATGTTTTGCGCCGTCAGCTTCGGCGCGGCGGCGATCGCTATGACGTGCCGGAGGCGGTCCGGAAAGCGCATTGCCCATTCGAGGGCCTGCATTCCGCCCAGGCTTCCGCCGACGACGGCGGCCCAGGTTTCGATTCCGAGGTGATCCGCCAGACGCGCTTGGGCCTGCACCCAGTCCTCGACGAGCACGAGCGGGAAATCCGCCCCATAGCGCCGCCCCGTTTCCGGGTTGATCGAAAGCGGCCCCGTCGAGCCGTAACACCCGCCGAGGTTATTGACGCCGACGACGAAAAAGCGGCGCGTATCGAGCGGTTTGCCGGGACCGATCAGATTGTCCCACCAGCCGACCTCATCGGGGTTGTCGGCGGTGACCCCCGCGAGATGGTGATTCCCGGAAAGCGCGTGGCAAACGAGGACGGCGTTCGAGCGCGACGCGTTGAGCGTTCCGTAAGTCTCATAGACGAGTTCGAACGCCGGAAGCGCAGCGCCGCTCTTGAGGCGGAGCGGCGCGTCGGAACGAAAGCGCTGCGGTACGACGACGCCCACCGAATTTTCCCGGGGCGCGTTTTGAAAAGTCGATTCGATGATGATCTGGCGATCTCCTTGGTATTTTTTGAAGTCAGCGGTTCATCCGCTCGATCCCCGCCGCGATTTTCGAAGCATCGTCCCTTCGCAGCAAACGCCGCACACCGGGAGCGAGTTTTGAAACGTCGCTCTGCTTGATTCTCTGTTTGACCGCTGGAATCTGCCCCGAACGCATCGAAAACTGCCGCAGACCCATGCCGAGGAGTAAACGCGTCAAACAGGGGTCGCCGGCAAGCTCGCCGCAGATCGAGATCGGAATTCCCGCCTTACTCGCCTGACGGATCGTCGCGGCGATCAGCGAAAGAACGGCCGGGTGCAAGGGGCTGTAAAGCGGAGAAACCTGCTCGTCGCTACGGTCGACGGCGAGCATATACTGGATCAAGTCGTTGGTACCGATTGAGAGAAAATCGAAGCGGCGCAGAAAGACGCCGAGCGAAAGCGCAGACGCTGGAACTTCGACCATCGCGCCGACCGGAATGTTTTCATCAAAAGCGATTTTGTCGTCGCGCAGGCTGGATTTCGCCTGATCGAGCGCGGCGAAGGTCTGCTCAATCTGATGTGCGTGGGAGAGCATGGGAATCAGAATCCGGACCTGCCCCAGAGCGGAGGCGCGGAGAATCGCGCGCAACTGCACCTGGAAGGTCTGCGGGTCGGCGAGCGAGAGACGGATCGAGCGAAGGCCGAGCGCCGGGTTGCGCTTCTGGCTCGCGTAATCTTCGACGGGGAGCAGGTTCTTGTCGTTCCCGAGGTCGAAAGTGCGGATCGTCACCGGGCGCCGCCCCATCGCCTCGACGACCGTGCGGTAGGCGTCGAACTGCTCGTTTTCTCCAGGCAGCGCATTTGCGCGGCCGAGGATGAGGAATTCGGAGCGAAAGAGGCCGATGCCCTCGGCGCCGCTTTCGAGCACCGGCTGAATGTCGTCGAGGTCCTTGATGTTGGCCAGAAGGTCGACCTTGACACGGTCGAGCGTGACCGAGCGCGCCGTCTTCAGCAACTTCAACTTCGAGTGTTCGCGTTCGAGGCGCGCTTTTCGCGCGCGGTATTCGTCGAGGACGGCGTCGTCGGGGTCGACGATCACGACGCCGCGCGACCCGTCGACGATCAGCGTCTCCATGTCGCGGATCAGTTCGCTGGCGTTGTGCAGGCCGAAAATCGCGGGAAGCGCCATATTGCGCGCGAGGATTGCCGTATGCGAGGTCGCGCCGCCGACGTCAGTAATGAAGGAGGCATAGTCCCTGTCCTTGATCGACATGATGTCGGCGGGGGAAATGTCGTGCGCGACGATGATCCGCGCGTCGGTTGGGGCGCCTCGAGGCGTCTTTCCGGCGCGTTGCGCAAAGCGGCCCGAACGGCTGGAGAGTTTGCGGATGATGCGTTCGGCGACCTGACGAACGTCGATGCTGCGCTCGCGCAGATAAATGTCCTCGATCTGTTCGAACTGCCTGACGAGGTTTTCCATCTGCATCGAGACGGCCCACTCGGCGTTGCACAGACGGGTCCGGATGATTTCGCGGGGCGCTTCGGTCAGTTCGGTGTCGGAAAGAAGCATCAAATGCAGGTCGATGAACGCGCTGATGTCCGTCGAGGAATCCGACGGGGACGCCTTGATCGCCATCAGTTCCTTGCGTGTTCGCGCGAGCGCGTCGTCAAAGCGCGCGATCTCTTTTTCGACGCGGCGCGGCGAGATCGCGACGCGGGAAATTTTGAGCGTCGCCGACGAGACGAGGTTCGCCTGACCGATGGCGATGCCTTCCGAAACCGCGAGTCCGTGCAGCGTAAAGCTCATCTGTCCTTATTCTTCCTCGCCGAATTTGCTCGCGATCAGAGCGACCAGCGATTCGACGGCTTCGTCCTCGTCGGCGCCGACGGCTTCGACCGTAACGTGCGCGCCCTTTTTTGCCGCAAGCATCATGACGCCCATGATGCTTTTTGCGTTGATCCTGCGCGTGCCGTTCTCCATCCATATTTCGGACTTGAAACGGTTTGCGAGCTGCGTGAGTCGGGCCGAAGCGCGGGCGTGAAGCCCAAGCGCGTTGATTATTTCGATTTTTGCGCGCGCCATGGGGTTTTCCTAGAATCCATGCCGCATTCTAATTCCTTTTCCAGTCCATTCATACCGAGAAGACAGCCGCTTTACAGTACAAGTAGTACGGCAAGGCGAGTCGACAATGGGAGGGATGAACTGGAAATGGAATAAGAGATTTCGGGGTGTTTCGGAAAGCCATAGCGCGGCGCACGCACTCAGCGAACGACTTCGAGGAAATGCGGCTTGCCGCCGACAAACTCGATGCGCTCCATGAAACTTTCGCTGACCTGAATTTTTCCTGCCAAGTCGACGCGCAGAACGTTTTTCAGCGCCATCTTTTTTGCGAGTTCCGGCCAGTGTTCGCCGGCGATGAAAAGCGGCTTCGACGCGGCGTCGGAGAGGGTTCCGGCGTTTTCGCGCGGCGTGACGAGGAGCGTCAAGGAGCGGGTGTGCGCGACGGGTACGCCGGTGCGCGGGTCGATCAAATGGCAGTAACGCTTGCCGTCCAGCTCGAAGTAACGCTGATAATCCCCAGAGGTGCCGATCGCCTCGCCGTCGTGGAGTTCGACGGTGACCATCGCTCCCGGCTGGCGCGGGTGCTGGATGCCGACGCGCCAGGGACGCCCGTTCTTCGTCCCGAGCGCGATGATATTTCCGCCGATGTTGACGAGTGCGTTCGTAACGCCCTGAGCGCGCAACAGCGCGTCGGCGCGGTCGAGCGCGAAACCCTTCAGGTATCCGCCGAGATCGACGAGAATCTCGGGATTTGCGCTAGCGACCTCGATTCCATCGACCCTCAAGTCGGCCACACCGGGGTGTGCTTTGAGCAGGACGGCGATTTTTTCGGCGTCGGGGAGCGAGGGCTTGAACGCGTCGGAGTGAAAACCCCAGAGGCGGATCAGTTTGCCGATCCCCGGGTCGAAAAGCGCGCCGCTCATGGCGGAACGACGTTGCGCGTCGGTCAGCAAAAAAGCGAGTTCGGGCGAGACGGTTCGCGTTTGTCCCGAAGCGAGCGCGTCGTTCATCGCGCTGAGTTCCGACGCTTCCCACGCGTGGTAGCTTCGGTGCAGACGGTCGAATTCCTTGAGGACGACCGACGCCGCCGGTCGCGCGGCGGCCTCGTCCAAGCCGGCGATCAGGATTTCGACGCGCGTCCCGAAGACGAAGGACTCCTGGCGGTGGAGCGGCGCGCGATCGCAGGCGGAAAAACCGAGAGCGAGGAGTGCGAAAAAGATCAGGCGGGTGAAGCGCATTCTTTTTCCAGCGCCTCGATGAAGACGCCCGCGACATTGAATCCTGTCTGCGCGGTGATTTCGACCATGCACGTCGGACTCGTGACGTTGACCTCGGTCAGGTAGCCGCCGATGACGTCGAGTCCGACCAAAAAAAGGCCGCGCGCCGCGAGAACGGGGGCGAGAGCTTCGGCGATTTCGCGCTCGTGCGCGTCGATTTTGCGCGCGATGCCCGTGCCGCCCGCGGCCAGATTGGCGCGCGTTTCCCCGGCTTTCGGGATGCGCGCGAGACCGTACGGAATGACTTGACCGTTGATCAAAAGAATCCGCTTGTCGCCGCCGACGATTCCGGGGATGTAGCGTTGCGCGATGATCGTCCGCTCCGCGTCGCACGTCAGGGTTTCGACGATCACGTTCCGGTTCGGGTCGTCCGCGCGAACGCGGAATATCCGGCTTCCCCCCATCCCGTCCAGAGGTTTGAGAATGACGTCGCGCTGCGCGTCGACGAAGGCGTGGATCAGGGCGGGCGCGCGCGCGACGATCATCGGAACCGAGAAACGCCGGAACTCGAGGGTCGCGAGCTTTTCCGAATGGTCGCGCAGCGCGCGCGGGCGGTTGAACACGCGCGCGCCCTCGGCTTCCGCGCGTTCGAGGAGCCACGTCATCGTAACGTATTCGATGTCGAAGGGCGGGTCCTTGCGGACGACGACGGCGGAGAACGCACTCAAGGAAAGCGTGCTGTGCTCGACGCGGGAGAACCAGTGCGCGTCGTCGTCGCGTACGTCCAGGCGAACGGCTTCGGCGCACACGCCGTCGGTTTCCGACCAGAAGATCGCCTGCGGGTGGAGACACCAGACTTCGTGTCCCGCGTTGCGCGCGGCGCGCATCAGGGCGATGCTGGAATCCTTGTACGCTTTCAGCGATTCCAAGGGATCCAAAATGAAAGCGAAGCGCATTACTCGACCTCCTCTTCAAGTTCGATCGACGCCGCCAGGTGCGCGAGGCGCGCGAGAATTCCATAGGTATAAAAGCGGTTCGGCGGGTCGTTGGGTTTCTTGCACTGGTCGGGGCACGAACAACTCGTTTCGAAAGCGACAGGCTCGAAATACATCCCCGGCGCGTTGAGGTTCTCGTCGATCCCGCGGCTGCCGTGTACGCGGTAAAAGCCGCCGACGACGAAACGGTCGATCATATAGACGACGGGTTCGGCGGTATTGCTCCCGATGCGTTCGTAAGTGTGTACGCCCTCCTGGATGATGACCTGGTTTACGTTCACACCCTCCTTGATGACGGACATCTTGTTCCGCTGCCTTCGATTGAGTCCGACGATCCCCGAAGCGTCCTTGACGGTCATGACCCCCATCCCGTAAGTTCCCGCGTCGGCTTTGACGACGACGTAAGGCGTTTCCTTGATGCCGTACTCGGCGTATTTTTCGCGGATCATCGCAAGCACCGCCTCGACATTCGCGGCGAGGCATTCCTCACCCTGACGTTCGTGGAAGTTCACGCTGCTGCACACGGAGAAATACGGGTTGATTCGCCAAGGGTCGACCCCGACCAAGCGCGAGAACTCGTTGGCGACTTCATCGTAAGCGATGAAGTGGCGGGATTTTCGGCGGGTCGCCCACCCGGCGTGCAGCGGAGGCAGGATGACTGGGGCGTCGAGGTTTTGCAGGAGGTCGGGAATTCCGGAAGAAAGGTCGTTGTTCAACAGAATCGCGCAAGGGTGGAAGTCGGCGAGTCGCAGGTGCGCGCCGTCGCGGACGAGCGGTTCGACGAGCAGCGTGCTCCCGTCGGGGAGGTCGAAAGGCGTCGGCGCCGTGATTTCGGGCAGGAGCGACCCCACGCGGACCTCCAGTCCGGCAAGCGCCAGGAGGTGCGTCAGCGACGAAACGTTTTGCAGGTAGAACGGATTCCGCGTGTGATTTTCGGGAATCAGCAGGAGCTTCTTCGCATCCGGGCAAACGCGCTCGATCGCGTCGGTCACGGCCTGAACGCAGAGCGGCAGGGAACTCGGCCCCAGGTTGTTGAAACCGCCGGGAAACAGGTTCATATCGATCGGCGCCAGCTTGAACCCCGCGTTGCGCAAATCGACGGAGCCGTAAAAAGGCGGAGTGTGCGCTATCCATTGCGAACGGAACCACGATTCGATGGCGCAAGCCGCGCCGATGAAGGTCTCTTCGATGTCGAGCAAAGGGCTTTCCAGGGTGGCCGTTGTACGGCTTGTCATTGTCGTCTCCTGTCGTTTCTGAAAACCGATGCGCCGGTTCCGGCTCAAAAGATTTCCTTGAATTTTTCCCACCATGTTGCGTCGGCCCGTGGCCTGAACGAACGGAAGGTCTTGGGCAAAGGCGTTTCTTCGAGGCTGCGCTGCGTAAACAAGAAACGCCCATCGCAGACGAAGCCGAGGTCGGACCAATCGACGGCGTTCAGCGCGTCGGCGAGCGCACGGACGTCGGTCCCCGAATCGTGCGGGAAGACGGCGAGGACCGACCCGTCGTAATTCGGGCATTCGTGCACAAAAAAAGGCTTCTCGCGGCGAGTTTTGCAATTTACATAAACGCGCGGCTGCTCCGAATGAAAGTAGGCGCGCCCCCAGTGCCACCAGTTCGATTCGTCGAAGTGCCGGATGCGCCGCGCGATCAGGCGCGCCTTGTGCGGGATCAGGATCTCGGGCGGCGGCTCTCCGGGTTCGCACCAGACCATCCGCCGCGTTTTCCCGGTCGTTGCCGTCGACGAGCAGACGAAGTCGCGGTTGCCGGCTTCTTCGTTCGCGTACAGGTCGTCCGCACCCGAGACGGCGCCGACCTTCACGAAAGCGATGTCGGAAAGCTGGAGCGCGTACTCGTTCCGCAGAAAAAGAAGCTGACCGTTTTTCTCGGAAAAACGCCGCGCCGTCCAGCGCGGATTCTCGAGGCCGGCGACGCCGTCGGAGTAGCCGAGCCTCGCGTAACGCACGCGACGCGAAAAATCGCCCCGGACGAAACGCCAGATCGCGCAGTTGGGCGCGACCTCATCGAAGGGGTGCAGGTCGCCTAGGTCGATGAAATCGGTGATCGTCCCGGACGCGAAGAGCGCGCGGTTCAACGGAAGCGCGGACGTGGCCTTCAGGAGGTCGCGCGGCGTGATGAAGATCAGTTCACCGTCGGGTTCGAGATGGCGAAGACATTTTTCGACGAAAAACAGATAAAGGTTGGCGCGCTTGTCGAGGACGCTCTCTCCGGCGAGGCGGCGCGTCCCCGGCGAAATGTCCTGGTAGCGCACGTAGGGCGGGTTTCCGATGATCGTGTCGAAGAGTTCGTCGCGGGGCAACTCGAAAAAATTCATGACCTCGGCTTCCGGCGGCGCGCAGCGCGGGTCGATTTCGATGCCGAGCGCGCCCGGGAAGTGCTTGAGAAAAACCCCGTCGCCGCAGGCGGGCTCGAGAACGCGACCGGTATTGCGCACGAGTCTGATCATGCAATCGACGATCGCCCGGGGTGTGAAAATCTGCCCGAGGCGCATCGGATCGATATCCGACGTCGAGTGAGCGTAAGGCGTCGAGGTCATTTTTTGGGCGGTCATCAAGATAAGTCAAAGTATATATCCTGGGAACCGCGCCGGAACGCGCCCGTACGGGCGTTTCCGCCTCGATTGATCGCATGACCGCGAAATTTCGGCGTTTTCGCGCATTCGGGCGTGAAAACGCCGAATATGGAGAGGGGATGCGCCGTACTCAACAGAGGGCGGATGCCAAGGATCAGATGAAAACCGATCGGTGTTTCAAAACTCTTCTCCGGCGGCGAAGCCGCCGCCAACTGATCTGATACCTGATTCCTGAGAATGAGAGTCGGAAACGACGCCCGGTGGTGTCAAGCGTCGTGATGGACGCAATCGACGTAATACTTGGCCTTTCCGCTCTCGACTTCTTTGACGAGGCCGTGAATATCGGTCTCGAAGCCCGGAAACTCCTCGTTGAAACGGCGCGCGAACTGGAGGTAGCGGACGATCGTCGCGTTGACGCGCTCTCCGGGGATCAAAAGCGGGATTCCCGGCGGATAAGGCGTCAAAAGCGTGCTCGTGATGCGGCCTTCGAGGTCGTCGATCGGAACGCGGTCGATTTCGCGGTGCGACATCTTGGCGAAAGCGTCGGCCGGCTTCATCGCGGGCGTCATGTCCGACAGATACATCTCGGTTGTCAGGCGCGCCACGTCGTTTATCGAGTACAGCGCGTGGATCATGTGGCAGAGTTCCTTGAGGCCGACGCTTTCGTAGCACGGATGCTCCGCGACGAATTCGGGAAGCACTTTCCACAAAGGCTGATTCTTGTCGTAATCGTCCTTGAACTGCTGCAATTCCGCGACCATCGTGTTCCAGCGACCCTTCGTGATGCCGATCGTGAACATGATGAAAAAAGAATAAAGCCCGCATTTTTCGACGATGACGCCGTGTTCGGCGAGGTATTTCGTCACGATCGCCGCCGGGATTCCCCAATCGCCGAAGTCGCCGTCCACGTTCAGACCCGACGTGATGACCGTCGCCTTGATCGGGTCGAGCATGTTGAAGCCCACGGACAATTTGCCGAAGCCGTGCCAGTGGTCGCCGGGGTTCAGCATCCACGCTTCGCGCTCCTCGATGCCTTCTTCCGAGAGGTCATCGGGGCCCCAGACCTTGAACCACCAGTTGCCTTCGCCCCACTCCTCCTCGATTTTTCGCATCGCGCGCCGAAAGTCGAGCGCCTCGGCGATCGATTCTTCGACGAGCGCTTTCCCGGCAGGCGCCTCCATCATCGCCGCCGCGACGTCGCACGACGCGATGATCGCGTACTGCGGCGACGTCGAGGTGTGCATCAAATAGGCTTCGTTGAAAATACTCCGGTCGAGTTCGCGCTCCTCGGAATTCTGGACGAGTATCTGCGACGCCTGCGAGAGGCCGGCGAGCAGCTTGTGCGTCGATTGCGTCGAAAAGATCATCGAATGCTTGCAGCGCGACCGACCCGCGCCGATCGCGTGGTAGTCGCCATAAAAATCGTGGAAGGCGGCGTGCGGCAGCCAGGCTTCGTCGAAATGCAGCGTATCGATCTTCCCGTCGAGGATTTCCTTGATCTCTTCGACGTTGTAGAGAATCCCGTCGTAAGTCCCCTGCGTGATCGTGAGAACGCGCGGGCGCGCCTTCTTGTCGCGCGCGAAGGGGTTCGCCTCGATTTTCTTCTGGATGTTCTCCCAGAGGAACTCCTCCTTCGGAATCGGGCCGATGATGCCGAAGTGGTTACGCGTCGGCATCAGGAAGACCGGGACGGCGCCGGTCATGATGATCGCGTGCAAGACCGACTTGTGGCAATTCCGGTCGACGACGACGATGTCGTCGGGCGCGACCGTCGAGTGCCAGACGATCTTGTTCGACGTCGACGTCCCGTTGGTCACGAAAAAAAGGTGGTCGGCGTTGAAAATGCGCGCGGCGTTCCGCTCAGACGCGGCGACCGGGCCGGTGTGGTCGAGAAGCTGTCCGAGTTCCTCGACCGCGTTGCAGACGTCGGCGCGCAGCATGTTTTCGCCGAAGAACTGGTGGAACATCTGCCCGACGGGGCTTTTCAGGAAGGCGACGCCGCCCGAATGCCCCGGACAGTGCCACGAATACGAGCCGTCGGAAGCGTAATGCGTGAGCGCCTGGAAAAACGGCGGAGGCACGCTCTTCAAATAGCTTCGCGCCTCGCGCGCGACGTAGCGCGCGATGAATTCCGGCGTATCCTCGAACATGTGGATGAAACCGTGCAGTTCGCGCAGAACGTCGTTCGGGATATGCCGCGACGTGCGCGTCTCGCCGTACAGGAAGATCGGAATCTCGCTGTTCCGGCAGCGGATCGCCATGACGAAGGCGCGTAACTCGGCGATCGTTTTTTCCGCCTCGCCTGTGACGAGTTCCTCGTCGTCGATCGACAGGATGAAGACCGACGCGCGGCTTTGCTGCTGCGCGAAAGAAGACAGGTCGACGTAACTCGTTACGCCGAGGACTTCAAAACCTTCGTGCCGGATCGCCTCGGCCAGCGCGCGAATTCCGAGACCCGACGCGTTTTCCGAACGGAAATCCTCGTCGATGATGATGACAGGAAAATTGAAATGCATGGCTTGTGCCCGTGGTCAGATTTTCGGCAGGGTGACGCCGACCTGCCCCTGATACTTTCCGCCGCGATCCTTGTACGAAGTTTCGCAGACCTCGTCGGACTCGAAGAACACGACCTGCGCGCAACCCTCGTTCGCGTAAATCCGCGCCGGAAGCGGCGTCGTGTTCGAAAACTCCAGCGTGACGTGACCCTCCCATTCCGGCTCGAAAGGCGTGACGTTGACGATGATCCCGCAGCGCGCGTACGTGCTCTTCCCCAGGCAGATCGTCAGAACCGAGCGCGGAATGCGGAAATACTCGACCGTCCGGGCGAGCGCGAACGAGTTCGGCGGAATGATGCACGAATCGCCGTTGACCTCGATGAAAGAGTTCGGGTCGAAGTTCTTCGGGTCGACGATCGTCGCGTTGATGTTCGTGAACAGCTTGAACTCGTTCGAGCACCGAATGTCGTAGCCGTAGCTCGACGTCCCGTACGAAACGATTTTCTGACCGTCGACGAAACGAACCTGACCCGGCTCGAAAGGCTCGATCATCGCGTACTGCTCCGCCATGCGGCGAATCCATTTGTCGGACTTGATGGACATTGGTGATCCGTATACGTTCAATGTGCGCGTATTCTAAACCCTAAACCCAAAACCCCCGACCCGAAAACCGCGGGGTTTTTCATTTTTACCCCCTGGAGGTTCGGTTTTGTGGCAAAACGTGCTTCAGGTGAACACGCGCTTGCGGCGCGCCGGCTACGGCCATCGACCACTGAAGGAACGGCGATGGAGGATGTGCGCCGGTACGATGCCGTTCTGTTGTCCGCCGAAGGCGGCGGAGACGCTTGCGCGAGCCGCGAGGAAGATCGCTTTGGGGAACGGCTTCATCGTTTCAGTTCAGGGACGGTCGGGGCGATTCGACGATTGGAAGGCAAGAGGAAGACAGGGTTCGGCGTCGTTACGGCGGTGATTCGCGCGTGCGATCAATTCCGCCTGTACCGTATCGTGTATCCAGCGGAATTCAATCCTCTTCATCATCAGGCTCGTAGAGCAGATCGACGAGTGCCTCGAAATTCGGCGCCACAAAATTCACCACCATTTTTTCATTGCCGTTCTCATCTATAATGCTGTCGTCGTGATACATCAGAACGACGTGCGGCTCGGTCGTCGTGGGTTCGTGCCGGTAATCGAAGCAGATATGGTCACCATTGGCGGAACGACCGATGGCGACTATGCCCTCATAGCCGTAAATGTCGAAATTCTGAGAGTTCTCTATTTTCTCAATGCAGGTTGGTCCATAGCCATAAAATGCGACATCCCTTATGTCTTCTTTTCCATAGATATTTTTGAACTTGAAAGTGTCCTCTTTAATCATCAAGCCATCATGAGCAGACAGGAGCTGTTTATAGTTCTCCGGGAAGCGATAGCCGATTTTGCGTTCAAATCGTTCGATAACGGAAATGTCTATACTTCCTTCATTCCAGAGTACATTCAAGTGTCTCATTATTGACCTCCTTTGCTTGAAACCGCCTGCCCCGTATGCGAAGCCGCTTGGCGGATACCTTCACGCGGCATCACGACGAGTCGCAAGCGATATAGTATGAACTTCGGTGATTCGATCGACAACTTTTTGGTTTCTTCCCATGTGCTTTTCCGATGCCCCTTCCTGAACTTTTGACTGGCGTTGAGGCGCGCGCTCCTTACCGGGGGCGTTTCGCGCCGTCGCCGACCGGCCCTTTGCATTTCGGCTCGCTCGTCGCGGCGCTGGGGAGCTGTCTCGACGCGCGCGCGCAGTGTGGGGCGTGGCTGTTGCGGATCGAAGACCTGGATCGGGCGCGTGCCGCGCCGGACGCGACGCAGCGCATTCTTCAAACGCTCGAAAGCCTGGGTTTTGAATGGGACGGCGACGCGCTTTGTCAGAGCGGGCGGATCGACCTGT
>JAISDL010000132.1 GCA_031264825.1 Accumulibacter sp.
TGGACGAGGACCTGATTGTCGAGGCGGTTGACTTCGGATTCGACGCGCGCCATATCCTTCGGGAATTGGAAGAGCGCTTGCGTCGTCCCCTCCGTCAGAAAGCGCGTTTTTACGTCGTACTTTTCGGGCGGCGTGTAGGCGCCGCGTCCGGCGAGGATGAAACCCCACTCGCCGAACGAGGGGACGAGGACGTGGTAGGGCGCGGTTTTGAGACCGACGCTTTCCAGCGTGGCGACGACGCACCAGAACGAGCGACGCGCGTAGAGCGGCGATGTCGATTGAATCGCCGCGAGCGCGCCGACATTCATGTGTTTTTCCAGAAGACGGTAAAACGCGCTCGTGTAGAGCTTTCCGACCGAGAAATTCGAAGGGTCGGGAAAATCGACGACGATGAAGTCGAAGGATTCGTCGTTCTCTTCGAGCCATTGCAGCGCATCCGCGTTGATGACCGCGAGTTTCGGCGAATTGAGCGCGTCGTCGTTCAGCCGGCGCATGAGCGGCGCGGTCGAAAAAAGCCGCGTCATTTCGGGGTCGAGGTCGACGAGCGTCACGGACTCCACATTGGAATATTTCAGTATTTCACGGACGGCGAATCCGTCGCCGCCGCCGAGAACGAGAACGCGGCGCGCGCGCGGCAGCGCCGACAATCCGGGGTGTACGAGCGCTTCGTGGTAACGGTATTCGTCACGCGAACTGAACTGAAGGTTGTTGTTCAGAAAAAGGCGGACATCGTCTTTCCAGCGCGTTATGACGATACGCTGATACGGCGACGAGATCTGGTAGACGATCTCGTCGGCGTAGAGCTGTGATTCGGCAAACGCGGTGAAGCGCCCCGCGCCCAAAAACCCCGCGACGAGCACGGTCAGCGCGGCGAAAGCCTGACATTTGAGCGCGAAGGGATTGTGCGTGTCCAGCCGGTCGCGGAATATCCAGAGCGCCCAGAGGGCGACAAGCGCGTTGAGGACTCCGAAGAGCAGCGCGCTCTGGACGAGGCCGAGCCTCGGGACGAGCAGCATCGGGAAAAGGATCGAAACCGCGAGCGCACCGAGATAATCGAAGGTCAGGACTTGCGAGACGAGTTCCTTGAAATCGAGGTCGTTCTTGAGAATCCGCATGATGAGCGGGATTTCCAGCCCGACGAGCGTCCCGATGAGAAACACGGCGAGGTAGAGCGCGAGTTTGAACGGCGTCGAGAACCAGACGAAAACGGAAAAAAGCCCCGCCGCCGAAAACCCGCCGACGACGCCGACGAGCAGTTCGATCTGCACGAAGCGCGCGATAAGCCGGCGGTCGATGAAGCGCGAGAGCCAGGAACCGCAACCCATGGCGAAAAGGTAGGTTCCGATGACGGTCGAAAACTGCGTGACCGAATCTCCGAGCAAATAGCTCGACAGCGCGCCGGCGATCAATTCGTAGGCGAGGCCGCAGGAAGCAACGACGAAGACCGAGAAGAGGAGCGCGTGGTTCATCGGGGACGCTTCAGCCCTTGGGAAAACATCATGGCATTATTTATGATAGCCCCGGCTGCTGGGAGTGCGCGGCGACCCCGACGAACCGTCACTCGTAAAGAGAGACCAGCCCTGGTACTGGGCGTTCGAGAACAGGAGGAGGGCGATGACCCCGGCGATGCGTGTGATTTTCAGCATATCAGTCGTCGTCCCATCAATCGTCGTCCCAAATGTCGATGTCGCCGTCGTCGTCATCCTCGTCATCGTCTTCACCGACGTCGCTTTCTTCCCAGCGCGTCGCCTCGAACGCGGAGTGGCGCAACCAGACAAAGAGCGGAAAGAGCGCGAGAAAGACGACCAGAAAGACGAAGTTCGACCACGCGACGGAACGGCGCTCGATTTCGACGCGGTCGACGATCGCCGGACGAGAAGGCGCGCCGAGTTCAAAGCCCGCGTCGTAGTTGACCACCATATAGTAGGTTCCGGGCGGGACGTTGACGAAGCGGATCGAACTCGCGCGGCGTCCCTCGGGAGCGCGCTCGCCTTTGTACGAGGCGACATCCTGAACGCCGCGACGGATTTCGCCGTTCGCCTTATCGACGAGCGCGGTAGCAACTTCGACCCAGTTGTCGTCGGCAATGTTCAGGCTGTGCTTCAGAGTGAGCGACTGCACGTAGCTGGGCAGGGTGAATTCCTTCGTGACGTTATACGAGGAATTCGGCATCGCGGCGTTTTCGGACGCCGGGACGGTCAAGTCCTGCTGAAAAATCTTTTTCTGGGGAATGAAAAAAAGAAAGGCGAGTTGAATCACCGAACCGAGCAAAACGAAGGCGAGGAAATGCGCGAAAGTCTGCCCGAGATGCTCTTTCCACGGATTCGGCTGATTCGCATAGACGCCGGAAGCCTTCGGCAAGGACTTCACGTTGAACGCCGAAGCGACCGCGTCGCCCTCCAGATATTCCGCGCGTGTCCAGGTAACCTCGTCTTCAAAATTTTCGCGGGAAAGCATCGAGGGCGGGGAGACGTATTCGTCGAGTTGGCACGTGTCGCCGGCTCGCGCCACCCAGTAGAATTCGCCGACGACGACCGTCGTTTCCACGACTCCCGAACTGAAGAGCCTGAATCCGCGCTTGTCGTACAGGATCGTATTGTCGCCGGGTTTGACGAGGGGAAAGTTCGAGAGCATACGGGCGAAATTCCAATGCCCGTTGTACTCGGTCAGCCAACTGAAGCCCTTTTTGCCATTGAACAGCAGGTATTCGTCCCAGAACCAGGGCAAGCCCTCCGAGTAAATGCGGCGCCGCAAAAAACCGATGACCTCCCATTCGACGCCCTCCAGACTTCCGCGCGTGCCGAGATTGATGCGGGGCTTTGCGCGAAGGCCGCGCGCGGCTTCGGCCAGCAGGCTCACTTTTTCGTTCTCGACGCCGATGAGCGAACCGCAGCCTCCGCAAGTGATGCTCTGGATTTGCAGCGAGTGGATTTTCAGCGGTGCGGCGCAGTGCGGGCAGTTGAAGCTCTCGACCTTGATTTCGGAGGCGTCGCTCGCGTATTCAAGCGCAACCGCCGATTTCAGGTTCGTAAGGTGCAGATCGTCGAAACTCAGCGGGCGACCCAGAAAAACCAGGGGCGGCGTTTCGCTGTAGTCGATCGTCGCGAAGTGCCCCTCGGCGCTGCGCAGGTCGGCGGTCCTGGTGTCGTAGCCCGCATCGACCTTGAACGGCAGTTCGCCCTGGCCGGCGACGCAACGCGCGGTGACGAGGTTGGCGACCTGAAAGTCGATCTTTGCGAGTCGGACGCGCATCCCCTGCGAAAGGGCGTCGAAGTCCGGAATCGCTTCGGTCACCGAGGCGCGTTCGCTGAAAACGTATTCGCCGGACGCTTCGGAAAGCCAGGCGCTGCGCGCGCCGCCGAGAAGGAGGTGCCATTCGTTCCAAACGCCCGCGTCGTATGCAAGCTGGATGCGCCCGATGACGCTGAAGCGTTTTTTGTCGATCCTTCCCTTCGTGGATATCTGGATCGGCGAATGGTCGTCGATCAACTCGGCCATTCGACCGAGATTTTTCAGAACCCTGCCGTCGTTGAGCAGCGTACTGTGACAGAACGCGCATACGGCATAAACCGACGCGGCCGACTGGAATTTGACCGGGGCGCCGCAGGAAGGGCAATGGGTACTTTTCACGGCGCTCCGACGGTATTCAGGTCAGCTTGCCGAGCAATTCCGTTTTTTTCGCGTCGAATTCGGCCTGCGTCAAAATTCCCTTCGCCGTCAGCTCGTGCAGTTTTTCGAGCGTCGCCGTGATTTCGTCCACCCGCGCGTCGGGGGACGCCGCGCCGGCGGCGACAGGCGCGATCGCCTGCGCCATCGCCTGACCGATTCCGAGACCGGCACCGAGCCCCGCGCCGATGCCGCTCATCCCGCCTTCGTTCTGCGCGGCGATCGGGATGCTGTTGGCCACCTGATAGCGAGTGAAATTCCCAAGGTCGCCGACCATATTCATTCCGATCCGCGCGTCGAGGGTTTTCTGCAATTCTTCCGGCAGCGAGACGTTCTGGAGCGTAAAGCTGTCGAGCAAAAGACCGTAGCGCTCGAAGACCGCGGAGAGCGCCGCCTTCAGGCGCGTCTCGAACTCGCCCTGCTTTGCCGCCATGTCGACGAAAGGAACGCCGGATTCTCCGAAGAGACTCGTCATCGCGGAAATCACAAAATTGCGCAACTGCCCGTCGAGGTCCTCGGTCGTGAATGCGTCGCGCGACCCGGAGATGTCCCTGTAGAAGCGCGCCGGGTCGTTCAGTCGATACGAATACATTCCGAACGCGCGCAGACGGATCACTCCGAAATCCCGGTCGCGCAGGGTGATCGGGTTGGGCGTCCCCCAGGTTCTTTCGAGCCGCAGGCGCGTCGAGAAAAAATAAACGTCCGATTTGAACGGCGACGCGAAGAGTTTGTCCCAGTTTTTCAGATTCGTCAGGAGCGGCAGGGTTCGCGTGTTCAGCGTGTAAGACCCCGGGCCGAAAACATCCGCGACGCGCCCCTCGTCGACGAAAAGCGCCATCTGCGATTCGCGGACGGTCAGGCGCGCGCCGGTCTGGATTTCGGCGTCTTCCATCGGGTATCGATACGCGATGATCTCTTCGCCCTCCTCTGTCCATTGAATGACGTCGACAAACTGTTTCTTGATGAAGTCCATAAGGGCCATGAGAGTCTCCGAAAGCCTAAGCGTCAGTACGTCATGCACGCGGCGTTCAAAACACCGACGACGAACGAGGACGCGGCGAGAAAAAGGGCAGGGGCGACTTTCCCCTGAACGATGCTGTCCGAAAGCCTTGGGAAGGCCATGCGAACGACGACGTAGAGCACGAGCTGGATGACGCCGGCGACCGCGCCCCACGCGATCAGGTCGGTGAGCGAGTCGCTGTGCGCGATCACGTTGGCGATCGGCAGGACAAAGCCCGTCATTGCACCGGCCAGGCTGACGGCGGCCGCGACGTTCCCTTCGTTGATGAGCCGGATTTCGCTGTGCGGCGTGAGCACGACGTAAATCAGCAGGAAGGCGAACAGCAGCACCGCGCCCGTGACGAAGTAGGAAAGGAAGGCGGGGAGCGCCGACAACATGGCGGGAGACGGGACGGGCATGCTCATGAAATTCAGGCGGGAAGCGCCTGCCGCAAAACGATGGAATGATAGTATACCAGCCCGTCGAGGATCATGTTTTCTTCGACGCGCGAAGGAATTTCCAGGTGCGGCGCGATCGATTGCGCCGCGCCACCGGTCATGAGGCAGATCGCCGCCGGGTCGGAACGCATCCTCGAGAACATTTTTTCTATCGCGCCGATCTGGGCCTGCAAACAGCCGCTTACGATCGCGTCCTGCGTGTTTCGCGGTTCGCGGCTGGGGTGGCGTTCGGAGACGAGCGGCAACTGGACGGTGTTGCTCGCCAGCGACGTGTACATCAATTCGAGCCCCGGAAGGATCAGGCCGCCCCGAAAGACGCCCGACGCGTCGAGCCAGTCGACCGTCGTCGCCGTTCCGGCGCAGACGACGAGGCTGGGGCCGCGCGTCAGTTTACGCGCGCCGATCAGCGCCGCCCAGCGGTCGGCGCCCAGGTTTTCGGGCGATTCGTAAGAGTTCCGAACGCCGCAGGCGTCGGTCGAAGAGCGGAGCCAGAGGATCGGAGCACGCGGACTCAAGGACGCGTTGATCGCCGTTTCCACCGTCCGGCCCGCCACGTTGCACGCGACGACGGGCGCCTTTTCGGGCCACGCGGCCGAAACGTCGGCGAGTTGCAGAGCGTTGGACGTCGACAAAACACCGAGTGAAATCCACTTCGCACCATCGAACACTCCCCATTTGATGCGCGTATTACCGGCGTCGATCGCAATAATCATAGGAGAACTCAGAGGAAAATCGCGGTTTCCGGAGTCATGAATCGGTGCTCAAGCGGCGCGCAGACTCAGGTCGCCCGACACGCAGCGTTCGACGCCGCCGGGGGTTCGGATCAGCAAGGCACCGTCGTCGTCCGCGCCGACGCAGACGCCTTCTTTTTCAAGCCGACTCCCGTTCAGAAGGCGCACGGCACGTCCTTGCCATGCGTTCAGTTTCTGCCACTCGTCGCGCAGGGGGGCGAAACCGTGCGCGGAAAAAACGTCGAGCGTTTTCGCGAGTTCGACCAAAAGCGCCGCGAACACGTCGCGCGCGTCGGGAAGCGGAGAGAGCAAGGCGTCGAGCGCCGTCGGAGGAAGCGCCAAATCCGAAAACTCGATGGCATCCGGGACGTGAAGGTTGATTCCGACCCCGATGACGGCGAAAGAGCAGGTCGGCGTTTCCTGCAAGTCGATGAGAATCCCGCCGAGTTTGGCGTCGTTGCCGAGAATGTCGTTGGGCCACTTGAGCGAAACGCCTTGCGCACCCAAAGCGTTCAGCGCACGCGCGACGGCCGCGCCGACCGCGAGCGAAAGTCCCGCCAGTTGCCCGAGTTCGCGCTGGAAATGCCATAGGACCGAAAAGGCGAGGCCGCTCCCCGGACGCATCGTCCAGCTTCTTCCCCGGTTCCCCTTGCCCGCCGTCTGATTTTCCGCGACGACGACGGACCCCGAAGGCGCGCCGCGTTCGGCGCGCTCCTGCAAGAGCGCGCTCGTCGATTCGCACGAGGGCAGCACGTCGATCGTGAAACGGCTCCGAAAGCCTTCCGGAAGGTCGAGAAAGCGCGCCGGACCCGTCGGCGCGCCAGAAACAAATTCAGCCATTCTGTGGAGTTGAACGGAAAAAAACGCCCGTATTATCCACGATTTATGTCCTTGGGTGCTCTGGATTGTCCGCTTTGGCGCTCGATATTTCCAAGTCCTTGATTTTTCTGGTGATTGTATTTCTTCCGATCCCGAGCGCCTGCGCCGCTTCGACGCGCCGTCCGCCCGTATGCGCCAAGGCGCGGTCGATGAGGACGCTTTCGAAGCGTTTTACGAGCTTTTCGTGGACGTTTCCGTCGTTCGCAGCGAGCAAACGGTCGACTTCGCCGGCGAGATCGCTTTCCCAGTCGGACGCGCCCGCCGCGGCGGGGAGCGTGCGAAGTTCGGGCGGAAGATCCGCCAGGTCGATCTGCTGCCCCGGCGCCATGACGGTCAGCCAGTGGCACAGGTTTTCGAGCTGGCGCACGTTGCCGGGAAAATCCAGGGCGCCCAAGTATTTCAGCGCAAGCTCGGAAAAACGCTTCGTTTCGACGCCGACCTCCTTCGCGCTCTTCTGAAGGAAATGCCGCGCGAGGATCGGGATATCTTCGCGGCGTTCGCGCAGGCTCGGCAGGCGTACGCGGATCACGTTGAGCCGGTGGAAGAGGTCTTCTCGAAACAGCCCTTCCCTGACGCGGACTTCAAGGTTCTGATGCGTCGCCGCGATGATGCGAACCTGCGCTTTCAACGGCAGGCGTCCGCCGACGCGGTAATACGTTCCGTCGGAAAGGACGCGCAAGAGGCGCGTCTGGAGTTCGGGAGGCATGTCGCCGATCTCGTCGAGAAACAAGGTGCCGTTTTCCGCCTGTTCGAAGCGCCCCTGGCGCTGCGCCGCCGCGCCGGTGAACGCACCGCGTTCGTGGCCGAAAAGCTCGGATTCGAGCAGATCCCTTGGGATCGCCGCCGTATTGATGGCGATGAAGGGCATCTTGGAACGAGGACTGTGCCGGTGCACGGCGCGGGCGACGAGTTCCTTGCCCGACCCCGACTCGCCCGTGATCATGACCGTCGCGTTCGATTGGCTCAGGCGGCCGATCGCGCGAAAAACCTCCTGCATCGCGGGCGCCTGACCGATGATCTCGGGCAGGGGGTCGATTTCGCCAGACGCACCGATTTGGTGCATACTTTCATCGACCGCGCGCCGAATCAGATCGAGCGCCTGGTCGACGTCGAAGGGTTTGGGCAAGTATTCGAAGGCGCCTCCCTGAAAGGCCGCGACCGCGCTGTCGAGGTCGGAGTAGGCCGTCATGATGATGACGGGCAGCGAGGGAAAGTCGGCCTTGCAGCGTTTCAACAGGTCGAGTCCCGATTCGCCGGGCATTCGGATGTCCGAAATCAGGACTTGCGGCAGATCGCGCCCAAGGTCGAGTTGCGAGATGACCTCGCCGGCGGAAGCGAAGCTCCTGAACGGCATTTTTTCGCGCGCCAGGGTCTTTTCGAGCACCCAGCGTATCGACTTGTCGTCATCGACAATCCAGATCGGCTTCATCGTAAAACCCACTCCGGTGGGGAACGCTCCTTTTCCAAACGCCGCAAACACGTCTGGAGAGTAAGCAAATAACTTGCCATCAGGAAAGACTCAAGGGCAGGAGTACCGTAAAGCAGGTATGCCCCGGACGGCTTTCGCACTCGATGACGCCTTGATGCTGATCGATGAAACTCTGCGCCAGCGTCAGCCCCAGCCCGGAGCCGCCTTCGCGGCCCGACACGAGCGGAAAGAACATGCGCTCGCGGATGTTTTTCGGAACGCCGGGGCCGTTGTCGATGACTTGCAGCGACACGGCGAGGCGGTGGCGGCGCTTGGCGAGCGTGACTTGCCGCGCAACACGCGTGCGGAAGGTGATGCGACCGTCGCGCGCGTCTTCTCCGATCGCCTGCGCCGCGTTGCGCGCGATGTTGAGGACGGCCTGGATCATCTGTTCGCGGTCGGCGACGAGGTCGGGCAGACTCGTATCGTAATCGCGGAGGATCGTGAGCGTTTTCGGGAACTCAGCGGTCAGCAGGCTTCGAACGCGTTCGAGAACCTCGTGGATGTTGAGCGGCCCCGGCTGCATCGGGCGATGCGGCGACAGGAGGCGTTTCATGAGGTCTTGCAGACGGTCGGCTTCTTTCACGATCACCTGCGTGTATTCGCGCAGGCCGGGATTGTTGAGTTCGCGTTCGAGAAGCTGCGCCGCGCCGCGGATGCCGCCGAGCGGATTCTTGATTTCGTGCGCGAGGTTTCGGATCAATTCGCGGCTCGCGTGCTGCTGTTCGAGCAGATGCTCTTCGCGCGTCGCGCGAATCTGATGTTCGATCGGCCACAACTCGACGACGAGGCCGGAATTCGCGCCCTCGACCGGGTTGACCGCGTAATTCAAATACAGCGTCGTCGCGCCGCCCACGCCGTTTTCGACGCTCCCGCCGTCGTTTCGCACGATTTCGAGGCCCTGCCCGGTGTAGTTCCAGCCGTGCTTCGCGGCGTTGTCGAGCGCGTCCCGGAACGCGCCCGCGCAATCGAGAATTTCGCCGAGCGGAAGCCCGACGCAAGCCTTTTTGCCGATCGTCAAGAGGCTTTCGGCGGCGGGGTTCAGGTGTCGGACGACGAAATCGCGGTCAAGAAAAATGACGGACGACGAGAGCAGGTCGAGTCCGCCGAAGGGGTCAGGAAGCGGGTCGGACATGATCCCGGATGAGCGGCGTCACATCGGGCAGGGGTGAGACGGTTCAGCGCAGATTGGAAATTTCCTTCTCGATGGCTTCGAGATTGCGTTCGTGCGAAGCGACCTTGTCCTTGTACGGCTGCAACCGGTCGAGCACGCGCTGATAGTTTTTCTCGTTCCCGCCGCGCATCGCTTCTTGTTCTTCCAAATCCTTTTGCGCCTGCGCAAGGCTTTTCTGCTCGGACTCCTTCTCGCTTTCGAGGATGCGCCGCCGCTCGGCGTCGCGCGTTCTCTGCGCGCTCCCATCGACTTTCGGAAAATTCGGCGGCGTCGGCGTCCTGGCGGCGCTTTGATTCCGGGGCGGCGCGGGGTCGGACATCTGCACCGCCGTGCATTTCATGCCTGGAGCGTTGGATTTTACGTTGGAAAAAACCTTGCGACCGTCCGCGTCGACGCAGCGGTACATGACTTCCGCACGCACCGGCGCCACGGAGAAAAAGAGCGCGGCCACCCCAAAAATCGGCAATCTTTTGAAGTTCATCAAAAACCTTCCTCCGGTTGGAAACGTCCCCCTCGAAGGGGATATCCAGAAACGGAACAAGTGTATTTGATACACCGTTAAAATACAAATGATCCGGAGTCCGCGAAACCCTCCCGGACGACTCTCCAAAAAAAAGCGGGGACGAAAAAACCGTCCCCGCGTCTTTCATCTCTCCCGTGCTTCGGGCGTTCAACAACTGTAATACATATCGAACTCGATCGGGTGCGTCGTCATGCGGAAACGAGTGACTTCCTCCATCTTCAGGGCGATGTACGCGTCGATCCATTCGTCGCTGAACACACCGCCTCGCGTGAGAAACTCGCGATCCTGATCGAGGTATTCGAGCGCCTGGTCGAGGCTCGAACAGACCGTGGGGATTTTCGCGTTTTCTTCGGGCGGCAAGTCGTACAGATTCTTGTCGGCGGGGTCGCCCGGATGAATCTTGTTCTGTACGCCGTCCAGACCCGCCATCAGCATCGCGGTGAAACCGAGGTAGGAATTGCAGATCGGGTCCGGAAAGCGAACCTCGATGCGGCGCGCCTTGTCGGAATGCACGAAGGGAACGCGGATCGACGCCGAACGGTTCTTCGCCGAGTACGCGAGTTTGACCGGCGCCTCGAAGCCCGGAACGAGGCGTTTGTACGAATTGGTTCCGGGATTCGTGATCGCGTTCAGCGCGCGCGCGTGCTTGATGATCCCGCCGATGTAGTAAAGCGCGAATTCGGACAATCCGGCGTAGCCGTTTCCGGCGAACAGGTTTTTGCCGTCCTTCCAGACCGACTGGTGACAGTGCATCCCGGAACCGTTGTCGCCGACGATGGGCTTCGGCATGAAGGTCGCGGTCTTCCCGTATTGGTTGGCCACGTTATGGATGACGTATTTGAGCACCTGCGTCCAGTCGGCGCGGCGAACGAGCGTGTTGAACTTCGTGCCGATTTCGCATTGTCCCGCGTTGGCGACCTCGTGGTGATGGACTTCGACGTCGACGCCGCACTCCTGGAGAGCGAGGCAGATCGCCGAACGCAAGTCCTGGAGGCTATCGACCGGCGGAACGGGGAAGTAGCCGCCCTTGGTCCCCGGCCTGTGCCCGAGGCCGCCCGCGCGTTCGGCTTTTTCGCCCGATTCCCACGAGGCTTCCTGCGAATAGACCTTCACGAAAGACCCCGACATATCGACACCCCAATCGACCGAGTCGAAAATGAAGAATTCGGGTTCGGGGCCGAAATACGCCAGGTCGCCGACCCCCGAACTCTTCAGGTAGGCTTCACCGCGCTTGGCGATCGAACGCGGGTCGCGGTCGTAACCCTTGCCGGTATCCGGCTCGACGACGTCGCAGGTCAGAACGAGCGTCGATTCCTCCATGAAGGGATCGATGAAGGCCGTCACGGGGTCGGGCATCAGCAGCATGTCGGAAGCCTGGATGCCTTTCCACCCGGCGATCGACGAACCGTCGAACGCGTGGCCGTCCTCGAATTGCTCTTCTCCAAACACGGCAACGGGAACGGTGACGTGCTGCTCCTTGCCACGGGTATCGGTAAAGCGCAGGTCGACGAATTTGGCGTCGTTTTCCTTGATCATCTTGATTACGTCTAGCGGACTTGCCATTTGCGGTGTCTCCTTTGCATGCGCCGGGAAATCGGCGATCTATTGTTTGAAACGGTGAATTCGGCTTGGAACCACGGATACATAGCAGTATCCATGCCAATTTAACAGGATGCGCGCATTGTGCCACGGAATGCCATGGAATTCGCGGCGCGTCGATTGCATTGAAAACTTTCCTCCGCTTGGAAACCTCGGCTTCTCCATGCCACGACTGGATACAAGCAGGGTCGGCGCGCCGTCCCCAAGCGTATCGTCCGGCGCTGCCGGATGAGGATTACAGTATTACGCACCGTCTTGGCGCATTTTTGAGTGTTTTGCACCTTATTGGTGCGAAACACCTCCGCTTTTGCCCCATTCCGCTTATCAGGCGGAATCAGGCCGCGCCTTCGGGAAAGCGCCGTCCGAAGTTCGGAGCGGAATAAAACCGACGATTCGTTTTCGACTGGCTTATACTTTGGAACTGTCGATATTCTCCGTTGAAGGCGCCATGGAAAAATTATCCGAATTGCTCGACGCGGCCCGAAAGAGAGCGCGGGAACTCGAATTACCGTATTCGGGCGCGCTGACGCCGCAAGAAGCTTGCGAAGTCTGGCAGCTTGCGCCAAGCGCCAAGCTCGTCGATGTGCGTACGCAGGCCGAATGGGACTGGGTCGGCCGGATTCCCGGCGCGATCGAAGTCGAATGGCTGGAGTATCCGGGGAACGCGCTCAACCCCGATTTTTTGCGTGACGTCCGGCGCAAGGTCCCGACGGACGCGCTCGTGATGCTCCTTTGCCGTAGCGGCGTCCGGTCGCACAAGGCGGCTTGTCTGCTCAAGGAATCCGGCTATTCCGAGTGTTTCAACGTCCTCGAAGGCTTCGAGGGCAACCTGGACGAAAACGGACAGCGCGGCCGCGTCGGCGGCTGGCGCAAGGCCGGTTTGCCATGGAAGAGTTGAATACGCCCGGCTCGGGCGCGGCGATTCCTTTCGACGCGTTCAACACCTTGAGCGACGAGGAATGCTATCCGAGGATTCGCGCCGCGCGCGCGGAACTTGGGGATCGCGCCGTCGTCCTCTGCCACCATTACCAGCGCGCCGGGGTCTACCAGTTCGCGGACCTGACCGGTGATTCGTTGCGCTTATCAAGACTCGCGTCGCAGACCGAAGCCGAGTACATCGTCTTTTGCGGTGTGCATTTCATGGCCGAAGTCGCCGACATCATGACGAAGCCGCACCAGAAGGCGATCCTTCCCGACCTCGCGGCAGGTTGCTCAATGGCCGATATGGCCAATCTGGCGAAGGTCGAACGCTGCTGGCGCGAACTCGGCGCGCTTCTCGACGCCGATGAACGCATCACGCCGGTCACGTATATCAACTCGTCCGCCGACTTGAAAGCCTTCTGCGGTGAGCACGGCGGGATCGTCTGCACGTCGTCGAACGCCGACAAGGTCCTCCGCGCGGCGTTCGACGCGCGCGAAAAAGTGCTCTTCTTCCCCGACCAGCACCTCGGTCGCTGGACAGGCCATACGATGGGAATCCCTCTCGAACGGATGCCGGTCTGGGACCCCGACCTCGAAGGTGGGGGTTTACGCGCGGACGAAATACGCGACGCAAAAATCCTGCTCTGGAAGGGGCATTGCTCGGTGCACCAGATGTTTCAACCCGCGCATATCCGCGCGTTCCGTGAAAAACACCCCGAAGGTTTCGTGATTTCCCATCCCGAATGCAGTTTCGAAGTGTGCAGTCTCTCCGACCATGTGGGGTCGACCGACGCGATCGTCAAAACCGTCCGCGAAGCCGAAGCGGGAACGCGCTGGCTCGTCGGGACCGAACTCAACCTCGTCAACCGTCTGGCCGAAGAAGTCAAACCCGAAGGCAAGCTCGTACAGTATATGTCACCCCTCGTCTGCATGTGTTCGACGATGCAGCGTATCGACCCCCAGCACTTGGCCTGGACGCTGGAAAACCTGGCCGGCGGGGTGCTCGTCAACCGGATCAGCGTTCCCGAACACGAGGCGTCGCTCGCCAAGCGCGCGCTCGAGAGAATGCTCGCGCTCGCGTAAAAGCGGTACGTTCCGATGCTGCGTGTCGTCACGTGCAATATCCACAAGGGCTTTTCGCAGTTCAACGGGCACATGAGCGTCCATGAATTGCGCGACGAGTTGCGAGCGTCGGACGCCGACATCGTCTTTCTGCAGGAAGTCCAAGGGAAAAACAAAAAGCACGCGAAAAACATCGAGAACTGGCCGGCGAAGGCACAGCACCGCTTTCTCGCCGAAGACGTCTGGCCCTCGGCAGCCTACGGGTGCAACAAGGCGTACCGCAACGGCCACCACGGCAACGCGATTCTCTCGCGTTACCCGATTTTAGCCACCTACAATCAGGACGTGACGCACTATCGCTTCGAGCGCCGGGGACTTTTGCATTGCACCGTCGCGGTCGGAATCGAAGCGCCGCTCCACTGCGTGAGCGTACACCTCTCGCTCTTCGCGCGGTCGAGGCGCTTGCAGATCGGCGCGCTGGCGGATTACCTGGAGAACACCGTAGCGCCCGACTCGCCCTTGATCGTCGCGGGCGACTTCAACGACTGGCGCAACGAAGCCGAGCATCTGCTCGCGGAACGCCTGGGGCTGAACGAAGCGATCAGCGCGGGCGTCGGCCATCCGGGCCGTAGCTTCCCGGCGGCGCTTCCCGTACTCCCGCTCGACCGCATTTACGTTCGCGGCTTCTCGATCGTAGACGCCGAAATTCATTCGGGACGCCCCTGGGCGCGGATTTCGGATCACGCCGCGCTTTCGGCAAACCTGAACCGGGCGGAGCCGTCAAAGCTCAGCGCGCCGCAAAGCCTGCCGCCTCCGGCGATAAACGCCCCCGAAGCTCAGGCGCCTTCGATGAACGGAATCAAGGGAATCAAGGGAGTCAAGGGAATCGCGCGCTTTTTCGGAACGTGTCGAATCGACCAGCCGGCGACCGCCGGAGACCAGAATTCGGAAAGAGGCGCACGCGCCAAGTCCTCCGGGAGCGTTTGCCCGAGAAAACGCAGGGCTTCGACGAGTACCGCCGCGCCCCGCGACGCGTCGATGGGCTTGGCGCGCGTCTGTTTCGAGAGCTTTCGTCCCGCCCGGTCGACGGCGACCGGAAGGTGCGCGTAAGTCGGCGTGGGCAATCCGAGGCATTCCTGGAGATGGATCTGGCGTACGGTCGAGTCGACCAGGTCGGCGCCGCGAACGACGGCGTTGACGCCCTGCGCGGCGTCGTCGACGACGACGGCGAGTTGGTAAGCAAACTCCCCGTCCGCGCGAAACAGGACGAAATCGCCGACTTCACGCGCCGGATTCTGGCGAATTTCGCCCAGAACGCGGTCGATGAAGGAAAATTCCCGGTCGGGCACCCTCATCCGCCACGACCGCGCGACGGTGCCATTGGGCAAGCCGTCGCGGCACGTTCCGGGGTAGAGCGCGCCGCCGTCTGTCGAACGCCGACGCGACCGCGCCTCGACCTCGCTACGCGAACACGCGCAGGGAAAGACACGCCCGTCGCGTTGAAGCCTTGCGAGCGCGTCGCGGTACAGGTCGATCCGCCCGCTCTGACAAAGCGCGTCGCCGTCCCATTCAAAACCCAGGCTTTCGAGCGTTTGAAGAATGCGCTGCGTCGCGTCCGGCGCGGCACGCGCCCGATCCAGGTCCTCGATCCGCAACAGCCACGCCCCACACTGCGCGCGCGCGTCGAGACAGCTCCCCAGCGCCGCGACGAGCGAGCCGAAATGCAAAGGGCCTGTCGGCGACGGCGCGAAACGCCCCCGGTAAGGAGCACGCGCCTCAACGCCAGTCAAAAGTTCAGGAAGGGGCATCGGAAAAGCACATGGGAAGAAACCAAAAAGTTGTCGATCGAATCACCGAAGTTCATACTATATCGCTTGCGACTCGCCGCGATGCCGCGCGAAGGGTATCCGCCAAGCGGTTTCATACACGGGGCAGGCGACTTCAAGCAAAGGAAGTCAATAATGAGACACTTGAATGTACTCTGGGATCAAGGAAGTATAGACATTTCTGCTATCGAGCGTTTTGAACGCAAAATCGGCTATCGTTTCCCGGAGAACTATAAAAAGCTCCTGTCTGCTCATGATCACCTGATGATTGAAGAGGACACTTTCAAATTCAAAAATATCTATGGAAAAGAAGACGCAAGGGATGTTGCATTTTATGGTTATGGGCAAACTTGCCTTGAAAAAATTGAGAACTCTCAGAATTTCGGCATTTACGGGTATGAAGGTATAGTGGCTATTGGACGGTCTGCCAATGGCGACCAGGTTTGCTTCGATTACCGGCACGATCCCACGACTACCGAGCCGCACGTCGTTCTGGTGTATCACGACGACAGCATTATAGATGAAAGCGGCGATGAAAAAATGGCGGTGAATTTTGTGGCGCCGAATTTCGAGGCATTCGTCGATATGCTCTACGAATACATCGACGAGGAAGATTGAATTCTGCGGGATACACAACACGACAAGATTTATTTGGGTAGTCAATAATGAAAGATATCGGCGTGTACTATGCGGCAGGGCCAATCAGCATGATGCACATTGATGCTAAAGAGATAGAATCAGGGTATCGGTTTCCAAAAAATTACAAAGAGTTGCTTGCTCAAAATGATTTTTTAAGGCCGAAACTTGATCTTTTTAAATTCTATCGTAATGGGTCTCAGGACGAGAGAGATGTAAATTTTTTTGGTTACTTGAATGATGA
>JAISDL010000030.1 GCA_031264825.1 Accumulibacter sp.
GGGCACCGCGTCATCGCCGCCGCGCGGCGCGTCGACCGTTTGAGCCGCCTGCGCGAGGAGATCGGCGAATCGCTTTTTCCCCTGCGCATCGACGTGACCGACAAGGCGTCGATCGACGCGGGACTCGCGAGTCTGCCGAAAGACTGGACGCCGGTCGACATTCTCGTCAATAACGCGGGGCTTGCGCTCGGCGTCGAGCCGGCGCACTTCGCGTCGCTCGAAGAATGGGAGACGATGATCGACACGAACAACAAGGGCCTCGTCCGAATGACGCGCGCGCTCCTTCCCGGCATGGTCGCGCGCAACGCGGGACACGTCGTCAACATCGGGTCGGTCGCGGGTGAATCGCCCTACCCCGGCGGAAACGTCTACGGCGCGACGAAAGCTTTCGTCGAACAGTTTACGCGCAACCTGAAAGCCGACCTCGTCGGAACCGGCGTCCGCACGACGACGATCGCTCCGGGTCTCTGCGGGGGAACCGAATTCTCGAACATCCGTTACCGGGGCGACAAAGCTGCCGCTGCGCGCGTCTATGAAGGCGCCGTCCCGCTCACCGCGTCCGATGTCGCCGAAGCCGTCTTCTGGGTGGCGACACTGCCGCCGCACGTCAATATCAACCACCTCGAAATGATGCCGACGTGCCAAGGCTACAGCGCCTTCAATGTCAAGCGAAGCGGCTGAGGAGTTTTCCGGGGCGCGCGCGCCGACGATCCGCGTCGAAGCGGCCTCCCCCGAATATTCTGCCCGCGCGGCGGAACTCGTGGAGTCCTTGAAGCTGCCGCTCGCGGGAGAAGGCGAGGTCGAAGCCCAATTCGCGCTGCAAGTCGGTGAAAAAGGCTTGCAACTCGTCGCGCTCTTGAGCGACGACGCGCGCGCGTCCCCTGTCCGCGCGGACTTCGTTTCGGGTGGCGCGGGGTACCGCCGGCGCCACGGAGGCGGCGCGCGCCAGATGATCGCAAAAGCCGCCGGACTCGCGCCGGGAATTCGTCCGAGCGTCCTCGACGCGACCGCCGGCCTGGGACGCGACGCCTTCGTTCTCGCAAGCCTCGGTTGCGCGGTGACGCTCGTCGAGCGCCAAGCGATCGTCGCCGCGCTCCTCGAAGACGGATTGGAACGCGCTCGTGAAAACGCGGAAGCGGCGCCGATCGTCGCGCGGATGCGTTTTCTCCGTGGCGACGCGCTTCCATTGATGCGCGCGTGGCGCGGCACGCCGCCGCAGGTCGTCTACCTCGACCCGATGTTCCCGCCGCGCGTGAAAGTGGCGCGGGTGAAAAAGGAAATGCGCTTCTTCCGCCCGCTCGCCGACGACGGCGACGTTTCGGTGCTGCTCGAAGCCGCGCTCGCGCTGGCGTCGCACCGCGTCGTCGTCAAGCGCCCGCGAAAAGCGCCGCCGATCGACGGCGTTCCGCCGAAGTACGCGGTGGAGGGCCGGTCGAGCCGCTTCGACGTTTATACGATCCGCTCGCTCTCGAAAGCAGCTTGATTCCATTTCCAGTTCATCCTTGGTCGACTTCGCCTTGCGGCACGTCTTCGCGGCACGAGCGATTTGGAAAAGGAATGCGTTCACCCGCCCGGCGTCGGCGCCCTTTTCTGGAATTCCAGAAAAATCCCACTTGAAATTTGCCTTCTCCGGACAAATTCGATACCCTGAAGGTAGAGATTCGCTGGGCGCGGCGACAAGCGTCGCTCGCTTTCGCGTCACCGGCGATGATCCGCGCCCGTAAGCGGGCGAAACGGCACGGAAGGAGGAAGGATACTTCTGTGCGTGATGAGTGGTTATCTCCCGATGGGGGAAGGTTTCCAACCGATTTGGTTTTTGATGAAGAGGTACGCCATGTGTGACTATACCGAAGAAAGCTGTGCAAACAAGGAAAAGCTCGTCCTCGACTTGAGGAAGGTCATCGACGACGCCGACGAAATCCTGCGTGAGACCGCCGGTGTCGCCGGCGAAAAAATCGCCGTTTTGCGCGAGCACATCACCGAACACCTGAACGACGCGAAAGTCCGGCTCGATATTGTCGAAGGACAGCTCGTCGACAAGACCAAGGCCGTCGCGCAAGCCGCCGACGACTTTGTCAACGAGTCGCCCTGGCAGGCGGTCGGTATCGCCGCGGGCGTCGGCGTACTGCTCGGCATCCTGGTCGCGCGTCGCTGAGCCGCGGCTTTCATGGCCGACAATCCCAAGCGCCCGAAACCGGCGGGACGGGGTCTGTTTTCTTCGCTGAAGGCCGCCGTCTCCGTATTGCTGGAGAGCGCCGGGACGCGCTTCGAGCTTCTCGCCAATGAAATTCAGGAAGAAAAGCTGCGTTGCGTCAATCAGGCGATGCTCGCGCTCGGCGCGGCGTTCTGCTTGGGCGCGGCCCTCCTGATCGCCGTTTTTTTCCTGACGGCGCTGTTCTGGGAAAGTCGCGTCGTCCTGCTCGGCGTCCTTGCCGCCGTCTTTGCCACGGGCGGCGGCGTCCTGGCGGTCTTGTTCAAGCGCGCGCTGTCGCGGCGGCGAGGGATTTTCGAAGCAAGCCTCGCCGAGCTACGCGAAGACATCCGGCAGTTGAAAGAAGCCGGGCGGCCCAATGGCGACGCTGAGTGAAATCCACCTTCGGCGCGGTCGCCTGCAAGAGCGCATCGCCGTCCAGCGCGCTTCTCTCTCCGGCGCCGCGCAACCGATCCGTCGGGCGCTCGACGCGACGGACTCGGCCGTCGCAGGCGTCCGCGTCGGCGTCGCCTATTTGAAACGACGCCCCTGGGTCGTCGGCGCGCTCGCCACGGCCTTGGTCGTTTTGAAGGGAAAGCGCGTTTTCCGCGTCGTCCGGCGCGGCTTTATCGTCTGGCGAACCTGGGTCTCACTGCGCGACAGCCTGCGCGATGTCCTCGCGTTCTGAGGACAGAAGACAGAGGACAGAGCGCTCGCTGGCGCTCGCTTCGTGATCTGTTTTCAGTATTCAGATGTCGCGTGGGCTGCTCCCATCAGATTACTGACACCTGACTACGGAGGCCGAAGACCGTTCTGTCTTCTGTCCTCAGTCTTCAGTCTTCTGATCTTCGAAGTGCGCGCGCATTTTTTGCATGGCCTTGGTTTCGATCTGGCGGATGCGCTCGGCAGAGACGCCGAATTCGACCGCGAGTTCCTGGAGCGTCGCCGGTTCGTCCGCGAGCCAGCGCGCTTCGACGATCCGGCGACCGCGTTCGTCCAAGGCGCGCAGGGCCGCTTGCAACCCCGGTCCCTGCATGCGGTCGGCGGCGCGTCTTTCCAGAACGCGGAGGGGTTCGCTGCTCCGGTCCTCCAGATAGGCGATCGGCGAAAAACCGTCTTCGTCGCTCTTTTCGAGCGACTCGTCGCGCCCGTAAAGCCGCGTTTCCATTTCGGCGACTTCTTCGGGCTTGACGCTGAGCTTGTGCGAGATGTCCTCGATCTGCGCGGGCGTCAGAACTTCGTTCGCGGGCTTCATGCCGCGCAGGTTGAAAAACAGCTTGCGCTGCGCCTTGGTCGTCGCGAGCTTGACCATGCGCCAGTTCCTGAGCACGTATTCGTGAATCTCGGCCTTGATCCAGTGGATGGCGAACGAAACGAGTCGGACGCCGCGCGCTGGGTCGAAGCGCTTGACGGCCTTCATCAGCCCGATATTGCCTTCCTGAATCAGGTCGGCGTGCGGCAATCCGTAGCCCAGATAGCCCCGCGCGATCGAGATGACCAGCCGCAGGTGCGAAAGAACCAGTTGACGCGCCGCTTCGAGGTCGTTCTTTTCGCGGAAACGCCCAGCCAGACGGAATTC